>NZ_VMMW01000018.1:0-19941 GCF_013277425.1 Streptococcus sp. 79 | reverse complement strand
GATTGAAACGATTCATAGCAATCTGGATTCTGGTATCTGCTGGACTAAACATCTGGCAGATGGACAGGATTGCAGAACTAGAAAAGAAAAAGCCGATGGTTATCTACAAGGCGGATAACGCAGGCGCTGAGATATTTGGTAAGGTCGTCGAGAAAGGACGACATGGCAAATTATACACGCTTACGATTCGTGACTACGGCATTTTCGTAGTTACTAAGGACGTGTATGAGAAGATTAGAGTAGGGGATGAGGTACTACTATGAACACACTAGAAAAAGTCAAACAATGGTTTATTGACCGTGATTTAGAAAACGGTGGACGACTAGACAAGCAGTCATTAAAACTTAGCGAAGAGTTCGGTGAGTTGTGCGCAGGCTATCTCAAGAAGAATGAGAAGCTGACCAAGGATAGCATTGGAGATTGCGCAGTCGTGATTGTCGGTCTGGGATTGTTGAGCAAAGTGGATTTGGATAGTATTTTTGAAGAGTCGAAGAATGTTAGAAAGAACGATATTATGACATCATTCGCGTACGCAAATACATGTATTAGCAACATTCAAACAGAACAACATCTGAAACTTATGACCTTACGTATAAAATCATTGACTCTATTGATTGGTCATCTAAAATCAATCAGCAAGTCGCTAGGTTATGATTTTGAAGAGTGTTTTGAACTGGCATACCAAGAAATCAAAGATCGCAAGGGTCGTTGGATTGATGGCAGCTTTGTGAAGGAGGAGGATTTGGCATGACACCAAAATTTAGAGTGTGGGATAGCGTAGAAAAGAAATTCGTAGAACATTTTTTTATCACAGATAACGGCTTGATTTGCAACATGGAAAAACCAACATCGGACTCCAAACTTCTTATTCCTATCGAAAAGTCAGAATTGATCCTCATGCAATCAACAGGACTCAAGGATAAGAACGGCAAAGAGGTCTTTGTCGGAGATATTATCAAATGCACAAGAGGATGTCCACATGAAGTGTATTTAGAAAAAGAATATGGTGGTACATTCATAGGTGGAATGCCAGCTGTATACCTAAAAGACTTGGGAGAAGGATATGCGTGGACTGAGCATGAAGAAGTCATCGGCAACATCTACGAAAACCCTGAATTTTTGGAGGAATAAAAAAGCCCAATCCATAAGGACTAGGCTTCGAAGATGAAATTGTAGAGTTGGACAACCTTCTGAAAACTGGTTGTATCCATGGTTGTGATTTTTTGAGCCCTGCGCTCTCTAAAGTCAAAAGTATAGAGTTGGAGTGGATTGACAGAGCCATCTACCTTATTGGAACGCACAGGAACGAGCAGACCTTGTTCTTCTAGTCTGCTTTGACCGTGTGTAATAGGGCATACAGCAACAAATCCCGTCCGCTCCGAATATTCTCTACGCGAGACGACAATAGCAGGACGGCGTTTCTGAATCTCACGTCCAACAGACGGGTCGAAGTCAATCCAGATGATGTCCTGTTTTTCTGGAATGTAATCATATTTCGCTGTCAAGGAATTTTACCCCTTCAAAGTCATCTTCCATGCGTAGGTCTGCATCGCCGCTAAATGGGTCTGGAATTTTTGGAGCTAGGACAATGACATTATCTACACCCTTGTAGACAAACATTTCCTGACCTTCTGGAACATTGAGTGTTTTGGGAATGGTCACAGTGACAGAGTTCCCAACCTTACGAGTTTTAACAGTATTCATTTGTTTCTCCTTTATTTTGTATACATACAGTATACATATAAAAACGGAACAAAGCAAGAAAAAAGCCAGCACAGCTGACTCCTTTGTGATATGTTCGCTAAAAATATTATATCATAAAGGAGCGATGTTGTGAGGTTATTAAAAAGCGTTGACGTGCAATTTACCAAAAAAAATGTATATGACGTTCTAGAGAGTTATCGCTCGTATGTCCGAATGGCAGGCGCTGAGTATTTGCCTAAAATTACAACGACCTACTCATTTGAACCAAAGACGTTTACTGGTAAGAACACAGCCACTGAGAATATGGTTATCGAACATGTGGATGCAGAGGCAGAGGTTTTGGAAATTGAGAGAGCTGTGAACTGCATTATGGATCCATACGTTCGGCAGGTTATAGCAAAGAAGTACATGGATATGAAAATCCAATTATCAGACAAGGCTATCTATATGGACTTAGGCTATTCTGAAAGTGAGTTCTATCGCATGCTTAGTAGAGGTGCTTTGGAATTTGCGGAAGCCTATCGAAAAGGTAAGCTGATTGTCTTTCGTAAATTTTTGGGAGATATTTGCAAGTAAATTGCTAGGAAATGGCTTATTTTACATGGTAAAATAGTATTGTCAAGTGATAGGTCAATTGACGTCTCCTTTATACTTTATTATATTTTTCCGAGGCTTCGGCCTCTTAGACAGTAAGGACAGGTTAGCAGGTTGTTTGGGTCTCCTTGAAACTTTTACCAAACGTGCGTTTTACTGCTAGACCAGTTGGTTCGATTCCAGCTGCTGTCATTTGAGTGTTTGTGTCCCAGAATGGGGTAGGCAGTAGGCTTAGCATTCATATATCACTCATTAACTTACAAATGGTTGCGGAGCGACTAGACCTTGCATGATTGCGTAGCTAATTATACTCCGGATAAGTTATAAGCTAGAGGGTTTGATTCCCTCAGAGGTTGTAAAGACTACAAAAAATAAAAAAGAAGTCAAAATTTAATACACAAGCAAGGTTGTAGTCGTCTTGCAGGAAGGTCGCACATCGTGTGACTTTTTATTTTGTCGAAAGGTGGTGATGGAAAATTGAGTGGATTGAGAATAAAACAAAAGAGATTCGCAGATGAGTACATCATCTCAGGTAATGCGACGGAAGCTTATAAGAAAGCAGGTTATAGTGTTTCTAGCGATAGGGTGGCAGGTGTCGAAGGACATAAATTACTAAAGAATCCTAAGATTAAAAGCTATATAGATGAACGACTGAAGCAGCTTGATTCTGAGAAAATTGCAGATCAGCAAGAAGTCCTTAGTTATCTAACATCAGTAATGCGAGGAGAGATGCAAGAACAGACCTTGATAAGCATAGGAGAGTTAGGTCAAACGATTACGGATATTGATGTCGGAGCAAAAGATCGAATCAAGGCAGCCGAACTTTTAGGAAAACGGCATAGGCTTTGGACAGACAAGGTAGAGGCTGACGTTTCTGGAACGGTGGTGTTTGCGAATGAGTCAGACATACCAGATTAAACAGAATGATATTGTTGTTGACCTACCAAAAACAATAGGCGTTGGGTACGGACAGTTTTGGCGCTCAAGACATCTTTATCGTGTTGTAAAAGGTTCCCGTGGTTCGAAGAAGTCCAAGACAACTGCATTAAATTACGTTGTCCGTCTTTTGAAATATCCTTGGGCTAACTTGCTTGTCATTCGTAGATATTCGAATACAAACAAACAATCTACCTATACGGATTTTAAATGGGCGTGTAATGTGTTAGGTGTGACTCATTTATTTAAATTCAACGAGTCTTTGCCTGAAATAACTATAAAAGCGACCGGTCAAAAAATCCTGTTTCGTGGTCTGGATGATGAACTAAAAATCACATCTATCACGGTCGATGTCGGCAGTCTTTGTTGGGCATGGTTCGAGGAAGCGTATCAAATTGAGACTGAAGACAAGTTCAGTACGGTTGTTGAGTCAATCCGTGGTAGCTTAGACGTACCTGATTTCTTTAAACAAATCACAGTCACATTTAACCCGTGGAATGAGAGGCACTGGCTCAAACGTGTGTTTTTTGATGAAGAAACGAGACGAGCTGATACATTCGCTACTACGACTACTTATAAATGCAACGAGTGGCTTGATGAAGTCGATATCAAACGATATGAGGATTTGTATCACACGAACCCGAGACGGGCTAGAATCGTATGTGATGGCGAGTGGGGAGTTGCTGAAGGTTTAATCTATGAAAACGTGACTGTCAAAGAATTCAATAAAGATGAACTACTACAAGATTCAGCTAATAAATTATGTATCGGTCTTGACTTTGGTTTCACTCACGACCCGACTGCTTTGTGCTGTTCATTGATAAATGATACGACGAAAGAGATTTATGTCTTTGATGAGGCGTATAAAGTCGGATTGATAACCAAAGAAGTTGCGAAGATGATAAAAGACAAAGGTTATCATCGCTCACAAATCATTGCCGATAGTGCTGAATTGCGACTGATTGAGGAACTAAGGTCAGAACATGGAATATCTCGAATTAAAGAGAGTCGGAAAGGTAAGGATAGTATTATGGCTGGCGTATCCAAGTTACAAGGATACGCTATTTATGTGCATCCGAATTGTAAAAACATCATGGATGAATTTTATAGCTATTGTTATCAACAAGACAAAGAAGGAAATTGGCTGAATAAACCAGAAGATAAAAACAACCACTTGATGGATGCTCTACGTTACAGCCTTCAATGTATCGAAGGTGGGAAAGCAACCGTCCGCAGACGTTCTGATTATGGTCTATAGAGAGGAAAGACATGTACCAATATTTAACCTATCCACGGGATGGATACGATGAGGGTTCTTTGAAGAAAGACCTGATTTACAAATTGATAACGATACATAGCACTGAAGGCTCGCATTTGAAGAAGCTTAAAAGCTACTATTTGGGTGAGCATGCTATCTTAGAACACACGAGACGCAACGTGAACGCACCTAATTACAAGACGGTAGCCAATCATGCCAAGGATATCGCAGACACGGCTACGGGCTATTTTATGGGCAATCCTATCAAGTATAACAATACTGCTGACGGTGATATCGATGAACTACTTACAGCCTTTGATGGTGCTGAGATTGACCAAGTAGATGCTCAGAATGCTTTGAACATGGCCATCTATGGTCGTGCTTACGAGTACATCTATGCTAAAGAGGGATTGACTGAGTTGGACTCAACTAGTATTGACCCAGAAAACACCTTCATGGTCTACGATGATAGCATTGAGCGGAAGCCCTTGTTTGCGGTCTATTACTATGAAGTAAAAGACGATACGAAAGACACTACCAAGCACCAGGCTGAGGTCTTTACCGAAAATCTGCACTATCACATGGTGCTGAGAAGTACAGATTCAGGAACAACTCAGAGCGAGGAGGCAACACCTCACAACCTTGGTCAAATCCCAATTATCGAATATCGCAACAATCACTTTGCAATTGGTGACTATGAGCAACAAATTAGCTTGATAGACGCTTATAATTCCTTGATGGGGAATCGTGTCAATGATAAGGAACAGGCTGTAGAGTCTATACTTGTCTTGTATGGCACGCAGTTAGCAGACACTCCAGAAGATGCCAAGGTAGCGATGAAGATTCTTTCTGAAGAAGGTCTTTTGGAATTGCCGGGCGATAGTGCAAGAGCCGAGTTCTTGAAGAATACGCTGGATGAAAGTGCTACGGAAATCTTGCGTACAGCTCTTAAAGAGGACATCTACACATTTAGCCATGTGCCGAATCTTACTGATGAGAACTTCGCAGGGAATACATCAGGGGTAAAATAGTTGCCCTCCTCAAAGGTAACTTTGAGGTAATAAATCGGGTTAAAATTGGAAGGCGCAAAACAGTAATAACCTAGATATTTATATTCTGTTATGGTATAATAAGAGTATAAATATCTAGGAGAAAATGAATGATAAAAGATAAAATGCACAAACATCTAAATCAAGTTTATTACTCTATGTTAGCAAGGTGTTATGATGAAAAACATTGGGCTTATAAATGGTATGGGAAACGTGGAATAGGTGTTTCTGATGAATTTAGTGATGTAGCTAAGTTCAGAAGTTGGGCAATGCAAAACGGAGTAGAATTTGGTTTGCAATTAGATAGGATAGATAATGACAAAGACTACTCACCAAGTAATTGTAGGTGGGTTCCTGAACATACAAATAAACGTAATCGTTCTGATAACGTTAAGTATAAGGGATATATCTTGAGAGACTATCTAAAAAAATTATCTGAAGAAAACAACATTTCTTTTTCAACTCTTGTCTACAGATATTATCGTTCCATAAAACGAGATGATATAATCGTTAATGATGAAACAATAGATGATATCTTATTGAATTATAAAAAATACGATTTAAGACAATTTTCAAAAGGTGTGGACATGTCTGGTAAGACAATTGTTCGAGATGAAAAAGGGAGATTTGTGACATATTACTGAAGCTAATCAATTACCACTGCTGGTAGAAATATCAGTAAGGTTTAACGACTAGATAGAGTAAGCTAAGTGAGAAACGGTACATAGTATCGTTTTTTTATATGCAGAAATATCCACGAAATCCGACACCCTGATAAGGGTGAAGAGATAGTCTGAACTTACGGGAAACCGTAAGAAGTAGAGGATAAAGAGCCTCTACGGTAACAAAATTGAGCTATGGAATTTAAGCTGATGGGCCTTGAGATGATTACTAAGACCAAGGAAGCGAACTATAAGCGTGGATTAAGACAACGTATTGCGATTTTTGCTCATTACTTGGGTATGAAGCAGATTGCTTTAGAGTCTCATTCAATCGTTCCGCAATTCAGTCGTGGTTTGCCTAAAAACTTACTAGAAATCTCTCAGATCGTGAATAACTTGGAAGGTAAAGTGACAAATAGACAGCTTATTTCTCTCTTGCCGTTTGTGGAAGACCCTGACGCTGAGCTGGAAGCCTTGGAAGAAGAGAAAAAGAAGAACATGGAAGACATGCCGATGTTCAACAAAGACAACACGAAACCCGAAGACGAGGTAGAGGATGAAGAATCAGGAGTATTGGGCGAAGAGGAAAGCCAATCTGATTTACCAGCAGATGGACAAGGCCGAAAAGCAGGCAGACCAGTTCGATAAGGTCTATCAGGAAGCCAAGACTTACTTGGATAAGGAAGTCAATAAGATTTTTGATAAGTTCCAACGTGATTATGGTCTAAGTCAGGTAGAAGCTAGACAAGTCTTGAAGAACATGAAAGACAAGAAAAATCTGAATGAACTTCGTAAAGTACTTGAAGCGAGACCGAATGACCCGAACATCCAAAGATTACTAGCTGACTTAGATAGTTCGGCTTATTCTTTCCGTATGAAGCGTCTAGAGCGTTTGAGTGATGATTTAGATCGTATGCGTGAATCTATCTATCATTCAGAGAAGACGGGCTCAGACGCCTTCTATAGCGACCTGATGAAGGATAGTTACTACAAGGCTACCTTTGACCTGCAACAGCAGACAGGGCTGGCATATGGCTTTTCTGGGCTTCCTGAGAGCGAGATTAAACATCTACAGTCTTTTAGTTGGGTAGGAGATGGAAGTACCTACTCAACAAACATCTGGAAGAATACGGGGAAGCTTACTTCTAGCATAAAAGATGAACTACTCATGAGCCTCATGACAGGAAGAGGAACACGAGAAACGGCACAAGCAATTGCTGAGAGGTTCAATGTAGGTCAGAACGATGCAAGACGTTTGGTTCGGACAGAATCAGCCTTTTTTCACAACCAAATGGAACTACTCAGCTATGAGGAAGCAGACATAGAAAAGTATATCTTTGTGGCCGTCTTAGACAAGCGTACATCACGCATTTGTCAGGAGCATGACAATCAGGTCTATGATAGGGATAAGGCTGTCCCTGGTGTCAATTGCCCGCCTATGCACCCTTGGTGTAGGTCTACTACTGTCGCACACGACGAGGATGCAGACTACAGCAAGCTGAAGCGCAGAGCAAGGAATCCAGAAACAGGTAAGACCGAGCTAGTACCTGCTGATATGACTTATAAAGAGTGGTATAGCAAGTATGTGGATGGTAATATAGAGTCTATCAAACATGATGAAGGAACGCCTAAAACAACTAGTGATATATTGTTTGAAGAAAGGTTACCTAAAGCAGCTGAAGAAAAAGTTTTAAGCCACTTTGATTTCTTTAATAACTCAAGAATAGTTTTGAGACCTGAACGGTTTGAGCATATATTGGAAGGTCATTCTGATATAGGTGATGATGTAGAGGGAATTGTTCATGGGGTAATAAAAAAGCCTGATATGATTTTGATAGATCATAAAAACGATAATAGCATTTTAGTTTTAGGTAAAAGTCTTGAGAATAGTGTAAATGTAGTTGTTAGATTATCAAATACAGACTTTGACAATTCAATAATAACAGCTATGAGAGTGTCTGACAAAACTCTGAAAAGACTACTTAATAAAAACAAAAAAATCTATGACAAAAATGAATAGATTTGATATAATTATTCTAAAGAGAAGTGAGGTAGAGATGATAGTGTCGCTACGCAACTTCATAGTATGAGATGACGGGACAGGCACACCGTCCACTACTCTTAAGCACCTAGAGAAATCTAAGTGCTTTTCTTATTTTTAATTTTTTCAAAAAACCTCTTGACTTTGTTGCTACAAAGTTATATACTGACATTGTAGCAACAAAAAGGAGGTGAGCAAATTGCTTGCACGAAAAGAACAATTCAAAGATAAGCCTAAAAATACCATGTTGCGAGTTCGAGTTGATGACGAAACGGTTGATAAACTTGAAGAAATTGCAAAAAAAACGGATAGCACGAAATCTAGTGTTATCCGAAAGGGTATTGACAAGTTATATCAAGAATTAAATAAACAAAAATAGCCTAGAACCCACTAACGCCAATCAGATGGTTCTAAGCTATCGCACGAAAGAAACTCTTTCTGAAATCATTATATCAGAAAAGAGCTTCTTTGTCATACCGCAAAGGAGTTTTTATAATGGCAAAAATTGAATTAACAGAAGAACAATTGACTCATCTAGGCTACGAGCTTGCAGATATTCGAAGAACGGTTGAAATGGCAACCAATATGACAGAAACCTTGGCTTGGGTTCAACTTAAGGACGATACAGCTTTTAAAGAAATGTCTAAAAAGTTCTTTGATACTTTTAATGAACAATTCGGTTTACTTCATTCAACACTAGATGAAATTGCTTTTATTTTGATGAACTCAACAGATAAAACAGAAATCTTAGGAAGTAAAATTTTTAACTAGGAGCATAAAAAATGGAACTACAAATTTTTAAAAATGAACAATTCGGAGAAGTGCGGACGGCAGAAGTTAATCAAGAAATTTATTTCAACTTAAAAGATTGTTGTCAGGTTTTGGAAATTAAAAATCACAACGACGCACTAAAACGGCTAAATAAGGATGGGGTCGTTACTACCGACCTCACCGACAGTCTAGGACGAACACAACAAGCCAACTTCATTAACGAAGCGAATTTCTATAAACTTGTTTTTCAATCTCGCAAACCAGAAGCAGAGAAATTTGCTGATTGGGTCACTAGCGAAGTGCTGCCCTCTATTCGTAAGCATGGCGCTTATATGACCGACCAAGTGGCCTATAATATCACACACAATAAACAAGCCTTAGCAGACTTGCTCCTTATGGCTGGTAATCAACTGAAAGAAAAAGAAGCAGTCATTAAACACTTGGAAGCTGAAAAAGCTGTACTTTCCGTTGAAAATACCATAATGAAACCGAAAGCAGACTATTTCGATGAACTAGTAGATAGAAACTTACTGACCAGCTTCCGAGAAACAGCAAAACAATTAAAAATCAAAGAGCGTAAGTTTATTGACTTCTTGATGGAGAAAAAATACATCTATCGAGATAAGAAAGGCAAGCTCCAACCAACAGCCAATAAAAACGATGGTTTGTTTGAGGTCAAGGAAACACTCAACGAAAAAACACAATGGTCTGGCACACAGACTCTCATAACACCTAAAGGCCGTGAAACCTTTAGACTACTATTTATTTAATTATGCCCTAACCGTATGGAATCCCGTACGGTTTTTATATTGTCCAAGCATTGAAGACTCTAAAAGCTATGGAAATGACAGTCGGGGACGACTTTAAAAATAGGAGGTTCGCAATGAACGAAGAAACACAAACAGTCGAAACGGTTGAAGAACAAAAGGTACCTGCAGAACCTGCACAACAACCGCAAGACGAGAAGAAGTACACGGACGCAGATGTCGATGCTATCATCGATAAGAAGTTTGCCAAGTGGAAGTCAGAGCAAGAAGCCAAGGAAAACGAAGCTAAGAAGCTTGCCAAGATGAACGCTGATGAGAAACAGAAATATCAGTTGGATCAGCGTGAGCAAGAACTAGCTGACCGTGAAAAGGCTATTGCTCGCAAGGAATTGACCGCAGAAGCTAAAGCAATGCTAAGTGAACGTGACTTACCTGTTGAGTTAGTGAATGTAGTTGATTTGACAAGCGCAGAGACGGTATCGCAGTCTGTCGCTGTATTACAGAAATCATGGGAACAAGCCGTGCAAAAAGGCGTACAAGAAAAGCTAAAAGGCGGAGCTCCAATGAAGCAAGCACCAGTCGATAGTGACGGTATCACAAAAGAAGAATTTGCTCGCATGGGTTATCAGAGTCGAAATGAACTCTATCAAAAGAACCCAGAACTCTATAAGAAATTGAAAGGTTAAAATAAATGACAGCAGGACAAACTAAACTAGCCACTATGGTTAACCCAGAAGTGATGGCGGACATGGTTTCCGCTAAACTACCTAAATTGATTAAATTTACTCCACTTGCTTATGTGGAAACAGCACTCCAAGGACAACCAGGGAACACTCTAACAGTTCCAGCATGGGAGTACGCAGGAGATGCGACTGAGGTTGGAGAAGGTCAAGCTATTTCTCCAGACAAATTGACTACTAAAAAGACTACTATGACCATCAAAAAGGCTGCTAAAGGTTATGAAATTACCGATGAAGCTCTTTTGTCAGGTCTTGGTGACCCACTAGGTCAAGCCACTTACCAGCTTGGTTTGGCTATTGCTAACAAGATTGATGATGATTTGGTAGCTGTGGCTAAGACTGCAACACAGCACGTTGCAGAAACTCCAACAACTCTTGAGGCAATTGATAAGGCTCTTGATATTTTTGAGGATGAAGAAGATGCACAGTATGTTGCTATCATCAACCCTAAAGATGCTACTAAGCTAAAAACTGCAGTAGCGAAAGAATGGATCAAAGGTTCAGAGCTTGGAGCAAATATGGTTGTTTCTGGGACCTTTGGTGAAGTTGCTGGTGTGCAAATCGTCCGCTCTAAAAAAGTTGAAGAAGGTAAAGGTTTCCTTGTCAAAGTGTCTCCTAGCCAGACTCAGACAGATGATGCCAATAAATATGGTGCGTTTGTTATCATGCTAAAACGTGATGTGGCTATCGAAACAGACCGTGACATCCTTAAAAAGACAACGGTTATCACTGGTGACAAACACTATGGTGTTTACCTATACGACCCTACACGAGTTGTAAAATTCGGTGAGTAAGAGGTGATGATATGAGCTTATTGCTACGACGTCATTATATCCAAGAGGAGCAAGCTGGCCAGTATTCTGATTTAGAAAATAAGACTTTAGAAGAGTTGAAGAATCTAGCTAAAGAAGCTGGCATAACTGGTGCCTATAAGTTATCAAAAGCTGAAATTGTAGAGGTGTTGGAGGATTTAAAAAGTGAAATTTAAAATCAAACAAGATTTCTATGACTGGGAATTAAATGTGAAACGACTGGCAGGAGAGGAACTTGAGATTACTGAGGAGCGCTATGCCGAGCTGGCAGATAATTTCGCCAGCAATGGTGTCGCTATCTCAGACGTTCTTGAGGAAATTCTCCCTGAGCCTGAGTTTTTAGAAGAGGATTGATATGTCTATAGAGTTGCTGAAGAAAATGACAGGCGAAGAAGATACTCAGCTTCTCATGTTGCTCCAAACGAGGGCTACAAATCTTATCTTGTCAGAGACGAATCGCACATCTTTGACACCTGCTTTAAGTCGCTTAATACCTGAGGTTGCTATCGAACTCCACAACCGCTCAGGAGCGGAAGGAGAGCATTCCAGAACCGAGGGTGGTATAGCAGTAGTCTACGGAGAAAACGGCCTGTCTACGGGTCTTTTACAGCGTATACGCATGCACAGATTAGCAAGGGTGGCAGGTCATGTTTTTGAAGCAGAGTAGACTGAAACCTTATCCAATGCGACGGTTTGAAAAGACTGTCACAGAGGAAGGCGTCGTAAAAGAAGGATATGCCAAGGAAGCTGAGACAGTCCGCCTTGAGTTGTGGCCAGCTAGCAGTAAGCTACAATCTGAGATGTATGGTGAGCGTGTCAATGATATTTTGAACGCAAATGCCAACAAGTCAGCTACTATCAAAGTGAAAGATGGTGTGTGTATCGATAGCCCGACGGAAGTGACTCACAGGGTTATCTCTAAAAAGGTCTACACATATCATCAAGTTTTGGAGTTAGAGCGTGTCAGAGCTACGAGGGGCAGATAGGCTCATAGCTAAATGTAGACGATTGGCTAGTAAAAAAACTGGCGAGGATATCGTCTTACGTGCGGTACACAATGCTGCTATAAAGGTTGTCCAAGCTGATGCTAAAAGACTAGCACCAGGCAACAATGGAGAACTTAGAAACAGTATCAAGACTAGGGTTAAAATGGACGGAGATAAGGCTATAGGTGAGGTTTACACAAATCTACACTATGCTCCTTATGTTGAGTTTGGAACAGGACCCAAGGGTCAGGCTAGCCATTCTGGTATCTCTCCAGAAGTCAGCGTGACTTATCGCTCTAGTCCGTGGTATGTGCATGAAGACCAAATCAATGTAGGGCCTTACCACTTTCAAAAGATTGGGGAGTTCTACAAGATGTATGGTCAACCTGCTCAGCCTTATCTTTATCCAGCTTTGAGAGACAATCAAGAGCGTGTGTCTAAGAATATTTCGGATTATGTCCGTAGAAAGATAAGAGAACAAATAAAATGATTAATATCAAGCCTGTTATTTATAAAGAATTGCAAAAGGTTGCAGATAATGTGACTGATACGTATCCTAGCGATTGGGAGACTTTTCCAGTCGTTATTTTTTTGGAAGAACAAAACAAGCCGGGTGATTGGTTTGATGACCAGGAACAAAAATCCTCTATCCGCTACAAGGTGGATATCTTTGATGATACAAGCACTAGTGAGTTAGCTGTTAAAATCAATCAGATTTTTGAGTCTTTAGGTTTACGAAGAACCGACTGCCAAGACGTGCCAGACCCGTCCCATTTGAGACATAAGGTCATGCGTTTTGAAGGGGTTGTTGACTTACACTCAGAGCTTGTTTTTCAATTTAGAATGGAGAATTAAACATGTTAGCAAACGGAATTACGCTTTCTTATAGCGAAACCAAAGGTAGCTATACTAAGCTTGTTGGATTGAAAGAAGTACCAGAGTTTGGTATCGAACCTGAAAAAGTAGAGAACACTACTCTTGAAGATAAAGTTAAGAAGTACGAATTTGGTATTGGTGATGCAGGGGAATTGGAATACAAGTTCTCTTATAACAATTCAAGCGAAACTGCTCCTTACCGTGTATTGCGTAAGGCAGCAGACGACAAGAAGAAACTCTACTTTGAACAAGCTTATCCAGACGGTACTAAGGTCAATTTTGAAGGCCAAGTATCTGTTAAACTGGGCGGTGGCGGTGTCAATGCCGTTATCGAGTTCACACTTAAGATTGCATTGCAGTCAGAATTGGAATTTACAGACGGTCTTGGAGGTTAATTAAATGGCGTTACCTTACTCAATTTGGAAGATTAGCGATGAGAAAGAGTTAAAACTACGACTTTCATCTCATCAAGCAGCAAAAGTTGAAGAAAAAATCGGTATGAACTTACTGAAAATCTTCATGCCTGAAGCTGGCGAAGAGTTTCCTTTGCCTCCTTTAAAAGTTGTATTGCTCTTGATTCATGGAGCTTTGCAAAAGTATGAGAATGGGTATTCTCTTGAGGATGTCTACGATCTATACGATGAATACGTGGATAATGGTGGAGACCAAACAACCTTCATGACAGAGGTTTTAATGCCACTCTTTGAAGTGTCGGGTTTTACTCCACGAGGAAGCAAGGGCAAGAAAACTTCCAAGAAGAAAATGACAGTAGTCGAGTAATCTTAACGGTAACGCAGATTATTGAGAGGCTTTATCCTATGTTTTTGGACATCGGGGGTAAGCCTCTTGATTTTTGGGATTTAACGGTGCTTGAAATCAGGGAAATGATTGAAAGCTACAACCGTGTCAAAATCCAAGAGCGTAAAGAGAAGATTATTGACTCGTACAGACTTTCGCAGATGATTTCCAATCACGTTTCTTTATTGTTATCCAAAGATGCCAAGGTCTTTGAGTTCTGGGAATATGCGCCTGAGTTGTTTGTAGAAGAACAACAAGCAGTAGAACAGGAACGACAGAGACAAGAGCTTTTGCTACATAAGGAACGGATGCGTGATTTTGCAGAAAGACACAATCGAAAAAGGAAGGAGGAAGCGAATGGCAACTCTTGATGAATTGAAGGTCATGATTGACGCTGAGATAGCGCCTTTCAGGAAGAAGATGAAAGAAGTCGAGAATCAGGTCAAAGGAACATCTGACCAAGTGAAGAACGCGACTGCCAAAATTCGTGAACAGTCGAGCTCAATCGGTAGCGCGTTTGGCAAGCTGGCTAAGTTTGCTGGTTTTGCAATCCTTGGTAAGAAATTGCTTGATGTTGGGATGTATTCAACGCAGACAGCTCTTGAAGTATCAGCGGCTATGAACCAAATTAAGCGCCAGATGGGTGAGAGTTCGCAATCTTTCTTAAAATGGGTTAACGATAACGCTAATGCCATGAATATGGGTGTGGGCGAGGCTACTAACTATGGTGCAGTCTACTCAAACTTATTTTCTGGATTTATCAAAGACACCAACAAACTAAGCGCCTATACTGCTAAGATGTTGCAGACATCGGCAGTTGTTGCTGAAGGTTCTGGGCGCACGATTACAGACGTTATGGAGCGGATTCGCTCAGGTTTGCTAGGGAATACGGAAGCGATAGACTTTTGTCGCACCGCTTAGAAATAGGCGGATTAAGAACTTACCAAAATCGGTAGAACTCTAAATTTTAAGTAATTAAAATATGACGATACCGAGGTAAACTAAGCAATTAAAAAAGCTTAGTCACCGTAGAGCATAGGGATTGAACCTGTGCTTTTTGTTTTGTCAAAAAGCATAGAATAAAATATCCCCACGAGTGGTAAGCACCTAAACAATTCGGTTGTAGGTGAAAATATATGCCGAACTTACAAGAAATTGTAAGAAGTATGGATAAAAAGCCATGCGATAACATTATTGAGAAGACCTAGGAATCAACGTCAACGTGGCTATGATTGAATCCACTGAAGCCTTTAAGAAGTTCGCAAACGGACAGAGCTGGCAACAGTTGGATTACCAAACCCAGCAACAAATCCGCCTAATGGCTATCCTGGAGCAGGCTACAGCTAAGTATGGGAATACCTTGTCTAATTCTGTAAATGGTCGTATCAGCCTGTTTAAGTCGCTGATGAAGGACGCAGCATTGAACCTTGGTAACTCTATGTTACCGATTATCAATGCCATTATGCCTGTCTTGAACTCTTTTGCCATGGTATTGAAGAACGTGACGGCTAAACTTGCGGAGTTTATCGCTTTGATGTTCAACAAGAAAGCAACAGTGAAAGATGGTGTTGGTGGAGCAGTTGGAGACATGGGTAACGCCATGAAAGACGCTGCAGGCGGAGCAGGAGACCTTGCCGACGCTGTTGACGACGCTGGAGATTCAGCAGGAGGACTTGCTGATAATCTTGGAGACTCAGCCAAAAACGCTAAGAAGGCCGCTAAAGAGTTGCTAGGTCTTTTGGGATTTGATGAGATTAACATCTTACAAAAACCAAAAGACGATGATGCAGGCGGTTCTGGCGGTGGCAAAGGTGGTAAAGGAAAGGGAGGCGGTGGCGGACCTTTCAAAGACATCTTGCCAGAAGTCGAGTTGACCGACATGGACAACCAGTTCAAGAGCATTTTTGACGGTCTTGGAGATAAGCTGAAAGGGTTGTTTGACCTCTTTAAAAAAGGTTTTGATGCAGCCTTTAGACCAGAAGGTATTGAACGCATTAAGACCGCCTTAGACCAAATAGCTAAGACAATGGGAGAAATCGCCACTGACCCAAGGGTTGTGAATGCCTTTAATCGCATGGCTGAGAAAATCGCTTATGCTTTAGGGCAAGTGACAGGCTCAATAGCTACTATCGGGCTAGGTATCGGTGTTTTCCTCGCTGAAAGTATTGCAAATGGTCTTGGAAGGCAAAAGGAACGCATTACCAGGGCGCTAGTTGCTTTGTTTGATAATATTGGTAACATTGCAGAGGCAGTAGGAAACATCGCTCAGGCCTTTTCTAGTGCTTTCTACGACGTCATTACCTCAACCGGTGCGGTTCGTATCGGTAGCGCTATTGTGTCAACTCTATTAAGCTTGACATCTACCATTGTTGAAGTCGGTAGCAAACTAGCAGGAAGTTTGTTTAAAGGTTTTGAAAAAGTCGTTGTGACAAGCGCTCCTAAAATTTCATCAATGCTTCAAAGTCTTTTGGACATTGTAGCTCCGATATTTGAAACTATTGAGAGTGTTGTTGATAAGTTTGGCGATGGCTTAAGTCGTGTTTATGATGAACATGTAGCCCCTGCTATTGACTCTATTGCTAATGCTTTTAATGGGCTAATTGATATTATTCAAATACTTTGGGAGAATTCTTGGCAACCTTTTGCTGAGTTCTTGTCTAACACATTCGGCATAAGTATTGAAACCGTCGCTGATTTATTAGGCGGTATCATACTAGAAGCATTGAAGTTACTAGCTGATACAATCAAGCTAGTTGCTGATGGTTTTACTGCTTTTTCTGACTGGTGTAAAGAAAATAAAGAGATTATCTCTGTAATTGCTAATGTGATTGGTACGCTTGCAACTGCATGGCAGGGGATTAAGTTCTTGTCTTGGGCTGAACAAGCTGGGGGACTTGCAGGAGCATTCGAATTATTAAGTAGTAAGGTTTCCTTTATTGTTAGCGGAATTAAAAATCTTGGACTAGCTTTGAAAGCTTTGACATTTGATAAATTGGTCAGCTTCGGAGAAACCATCTATTTGAATGCGTTGTACGCAAAAGATTTTGTTGTCAATTCAGGTAAAACAATTGCACAGCTAGGGAAAACTGCTTTAGAACTTGGTAAATCAGCTCTAGCATGGACTGCTCATACAGCGAAAATGGGATTAGCAACCGCGGCGGAATTTGCACATTCTGTGGCAGCAGGAGTCGCTACAGCTGCAACATGGGCTTTTAATGCAGCGTTAGCAGTTTTGACAAGTCCAATAACCTTAGTTATTGCAGCAATCGCAGCCTTAATTGCTATTGGTGTCTTGCTCTACCAAAATTGGGACACTGTTGTTGAGTTTGCTAAAACAGCATGGCAAGGACTATGTGATTTTATCAGTGGTATTTGTCAAGCGATTGGCGAATTTTTCAGCGGTCTATGGACGAAGCTACAAGAAATCTTTGAGCCAATAGGTCAATGGTTTGGCGAGAAGTTCCAGCAAGGATGGGATGCTATCGTTAATATCTTCACACCAATCGGTTCATGGTTCGGACAACGTTGGGCGGATGTGACGAGTGCTTTGGCTAATATCGGGGCATGGTTTACGGACATGTTCCAAAAAGCATGGACTGGTCTAACAAACATCTTCAGCAAACTAGGTTCATGGTTTGGCGAAAGGTGGAACGATGTTACAAGTGCGCTTTCCAGCGTTTCAAACTGGTTTGGTGAGATGTTCACTAATGCTTACAACGCAGTAAAAGATGCTTTTAGTTCTATCGGTGACTTCTTTAGTGGAGTTTGGGACACTGTTAAAAGTATCTTTGTAAATGCTGGTCAGATGGTCGGTGAGGCAGTAGGTGGAGCGTTTAAGAGCGCAGTCAATGCGGTTCTTGGAACGATTGAAAATGTGGTCAATGGCTTCATCGGCATGATTAATGGTGTTTTAGATGTTGTCAGAAACTTACCTGGTCTGGGATGGATTGGAAGTGTAAGCACAGTTAGCCTTCCTCGTCTTGCCCGTGGTGGTATCGTTGATAGTCCAACTATTGCCATGATTGGTGAAGCAGGTAAAGAGGCGGTCGTACCACTTGAAAATACAGGATTTATCCAAACACTTGGGCGAGTAGTCAGCAGTGCGGTAGTAAATGCCATGGCTGGTGTTGGTCCACAAGGTGGATTTTCTGGCGACGGCGACATCGTTATCCAAATCGCAGGCCATGAGTTCGGACGGGTAGCTATCCAAGAAATTAACAAGGAACATGAACGAGCAGGTCAAACCTTGCTCAAGATTTAGGAGGTTAAATGGCACAATTGACAATCAATGGGGTGGCTGTGAAGCCTCCCAAATCTTTTCAAGTCGGTATTCAAGATATCGATGGAGAGACAGGGCGTAATGCCAATGGCGACATGGTGCGTGACCGTATCACGACCAAACGCAAACTAGACTGTGAATGGGGTATGATGACTCAGGGAGAATTAAGTCAGCTTTTACATGCTGTATCATCTGAATTTTTTGAGGTGTCTTATCCAGACCCCATGGATGGCCAAGTCACAAAGACTTTCTATGTCGGTGATAGGACAGCTCCTAGCTATACCTTTACTGAGAAGTTTAAACCTTGGTCTGGCGCTAAATTTAATCTGGTAGAGAGGTAAGAAAATGGACGCTTTAACTAGACGACAATTTGACAGAGCCATGTTTGCCAAGAAAAGGACGCTGGCTATTCGTGTTGGTGATTATACTTCACGGGATATCAAAGAGGCTAGTTTTGAGTATGGCTACATCAAGGGCGATATTTATAAGCCTGGTGGAACCTGCGCTGGTAGCGGTAAAATTACCTTTACCAGTATCATTACCACGTTCAATAAGCTGGATACCCTGCACCCTGAGATTGGTCTACTGGTTGGGGATACCTACCAGTGGGTCAAGATGGGGGAATACTTCATCAACGATATTGAGATTGACCGAAACCGCAACACAACCACACTTGAACTTATGGATGGTATGTTTAAGCTCAATCGTGAGTATGTGACAGATTTGCATTTCCCAGCTGAAGTACGAGAGGTTATTCAGGAAATCTGCCTGAAAACAGGCATTGAGTTAGCGAATGACTATTTCGGAATCAGCGCGATGCGTTACCATGTCGAGCAAGTTCCTGAAGGAAAGAAACTTTCATTTAGGGATATGCTGAGCGCTATGACTCAGATGATAGGGATGTCTTGTTTCTTCAACCGAGAAGGGAAGATGGAAATCCGTGATTTAACTGAGTCAAATATCACGATAAACGCAGACAGTTACTTCCTACATGGTTTAACCAAGAGTGAGATTGAGTATCAGATAGCTGGTATTACTTGTAAGACAGATAAGAAGCCTCTTACGGTTGGTATGAAGACAGGTCGGTCTTTGGAACTAGACAATGTCTTCATGACCCAGAGCGCCTTAAACGACCTGTATTACAAGCTGAAAAACCTGACTTACTATCCGTATAATCTCAACTACCAAGGGCATTTACTGCTTGAGGTTGGGCAGTGGGTAACCATTCAGACCAACAAGAAAGAAACCTTTAAAGTTCCTGTCTTAAGTCAGAGCTTTACTTTCAAAGGTGGTCTAAGAGGTCGTATCAGCGCAGATAGTAAAGCTGGAAATGATACGCAGTATTCTTACGAGGGTACGATTACCAAGCAGATTAAGCAACAAGATGGCTTTGAAGCGAAAATCCAAGCGCAGATTGAAGCAGCAGATAAAGATTTTGACCAAAAGGTCGACAAAATCAAAAAGGACTTTAACGATCAAGTAGAACTTGCCAAGGCCAAAGCGGAAGAAGTCAAGCAAGAAGTGTCTGACACTATCAATCAGCGTTTCAATAGCTTTCATGATGAACCTTTACGAGAATCAAGGCGCAAGGCTGAGGAAGCTTTGAAACAAGCTGGCGCAAGTAGCTCTCTTGCTCAGGAAGCCAAGCGGATTGGGCTGGATTCTGTT
>NZ_VMMW01000017.1:0-55622 GCF_013277425.1 Streptococcus sp. 79 | reverse complement strand
ACAGTTTTTGTAGTGCCCTGCACATTGGTTCGTTTTTTTCAGTTTTAAAAGGTCTTTGTCACTCGCTTCCCTCAAGCGACAACTATATTAGTATATCACAGTCGCTTTCGCTTGTCAACACTTTTTTGAAACTTTTTTAATCTTTTTTTTACCAAGTGTTCCTACCGCAACATACCATAGTCCGTACGGGATTCGAACCCGTGTTACCGCCGTGAAAAGGCGGTGTCTTAACCCCTTGACCAACGGACCAGAGTTGTTATTTTCAACTCTTACTATTATACCGACTTTTTCAGACTTGTCAACACCTTTTTCTAATTTTTTTTAAACTTTTTACAATTTTTTGGCGAGAAGTCATCTAAATGGAGGCTAGCCCTCATGCCTGGTTTGGAGCAGAAACCTCTAACTTACACCTAGCCATTGATGATGCTTCTGGCAATATCCTAGGCGCTTATTTTGATAAACAAGAGACCTTGAATGCTTACTATCATGTCCTCGAACAAATTTTAGACAACCACGGCATTCCCCTTCAAATCAAAACAGATAAAAGAACAGTCTTTACCTATCAAATCTCCAACTCTAAGAAAATGGAGGACGATACCCATACACAATTCGGATACGCCTGTCACCAACTGGGGATTCTCCTTGAGACAACCGCTATCCCTCAAGCTAAAGGGAGAGTCGAAAGACTCAATCAGGCACTACAATCTCGCCTGCCTATTGAACTGGAACGAAACAATATTCATACCTTGGAAGAAGCCAATACTTTCCTTCTTTCCTACATTCAAACCTTTAATGAACAGTTTGGAAACAAGACAAAACTCTCTGTCTTTGAGGAGGCTCCTAAGCCCTCTGAACGAAATCTCATTCTGGCTAGACTGGCGGAGAGAGTCGTCGATAGTGGACACCATATCCGATTCCAAAATCGTTGCTATATCCCTGTTGAACAAGGAAAAGAAGTCTACTTCAGCAGAAAGACGAAAGCATTCGTTATAAAAGAAGTTGACGGTGACATCTACCTCAATATCGCTGACAAGATCTATCACACAAAGGAGCTACTAGTTCATGAACTCTATTCGAAAAACTTTGAATCAGAACCAGAACAAAAAAAGAAAGACGCAAGTATGTCCCTCCACAAACCCATCCGTGGAAACTCACATCTTTCAAACAATATCTTCAGAAAAATAAAAAGGATTATGAAGAGTTTACTAGTGAGGAGCTTCATTCTCCTCAGCTACAAGTATAATCTATTTCTCGCTAAATGGGAAGCTGTTCCTTAAAGGAAATCACTCTATCCCTTACATTTAGGAGAGAGAAAGTAAGGAGTCTAAGACAAGCATTTCATTTGATAAGAGGCTTGGAGTTGTGAGGCTAGAGAGCCAAGGCTAAGACTAGCCTTGGTTTAGCTGAAAAAACAGCTTCAAGGGTTCCTCGTGTCAAATGAAAGCAAAATAATTGCCCTCAATCTCACCATTTTTTGGGGCATCATCACTTTCGATTGACACACCTTTTCCTATTTTTTTCATTTTTTTGCATTGCTTCTTACCGGCTACGGATGTCAAACTCTTTAAACACAATACGTAAGTCTCTTAACACTCTTTGACGCCCTCGGAATCGTTCATTTCTTAAAATGCGTTCTAGCTCTTCTTGTTTCTCTTTACTTTGTTTGTTTCTATAATCTCTTAGTGTTTCATAAAAGAGATAATAGTCATCTATCCACAGACCTCCCTCACTTATACGATGACTAATCTCACCTACTTCTTCATATGGTTCTTTATTATATCTTCGTTTGTAGCTTTCTTGTTTACGGATATAGTCTAGAATTCGATTCCGAAACTTAGTCTTAAAATATTTCCTTAAACGAGAGATATCTTCTACTAATCCTTCTTCTTTACTAATCAATTCATATAGACATATCATTCCCTCTTGGTCCCAATCCGACAATTCCCATAAATGAAGGTAATATTCATTTCTACACTTATACACAGTCCCTTGGACTTCTTCATACAATTCTTTAATCATAATTTTCCCCTTTCTAGATACAGTCTAACAGATTAGAAACACTTTTGGTACATTTCATCCATTCTGCACCCTTTAGCTCCTCAACTGCACAAAAAAGAGAGGTCTTGCCTCTCTTTGGGTTATTTTTCATCATTCATTTTTGACTTTACTTCATCATAAGATAATGCATGAGATTCCTCTTCTACTGCTTCAGGCATCTTTCCTGTTTCATAGAGAGATTTAATTTGTGTACTATCCAATGTTTCGTATTTCAATAGTGCTTCTGCAATCAACTTGTGAGTTTCACGATTTGACTGAATAATTTCAGCAGCTTTATTTCGTGCTTCATTCAATAATAAACGAACCTCTTCGTCAATTTCATAAGCTGTTTGTTCTGAAATTGATTTTTGAGGACTCTGTGCACCAAACATAGCATGATTTCCTTCATATTGTACTGGGCCAAGTTTTTCACTCATACCGTACTCTGTAACCATTGCACGCGCCATTTGTGTCGCCTGTTCAAAGTCGTTTGAAGCTCCTGTAGTTTGGACATTAAAGATAATTTCTTCAGCTACACGTCCACCCATTAAGCCAGCCAATTGCTCTTTCATATCTTCTTTAGATAGAAGCATTTGATCTTCTTTAGGAAGTGCAATCATGTATCCGCCTGCACGGCCTCTTGGTACAATTGTAACCTTATGAACAACGCGGGCATTCGATAAGACTAGGCCAACAATGGTATGTCCTGCCTCATGGTAGGCAACCAATTCACGTTCTTTTTGTGAAACTGTCTTATCTTTCTTAGAAGGTCCAGCAATCACTCTATCTTCTGCTTCATCAATATCTGAAGCATCAATTATCGATTTATTGCGACGAGCAGCAACCAAGGCTGCTTCATTCAAGACATTCTCTAAATCAGCACCAACAAAGCCTGGAGTTTGTTGAGCCACTAATTTCAAATCAACATCTTCTGCTAAAGGCTTGTTCTTAGCATGAACTTTCAAGATTGCTTCACGACCTTTAACATCAGGGCGACCAACCAATACTTTTCTATCAAAACGTCCTGGACGTAAAAGGGCAGGGTCTAGTACATCTGAACGGTTTGTCGCAGCAATGACGATAATCCCTTCATTTCCCTCAAAACCATCCATCTCAATCAAGAGTTGGTTCAAGGTTTGCTCACGTTCATCATTTCCTCCACCGAGGCCGACACCACGTTGGCGACCAACAGCATCAATTTCATCGATAAAGATGATAGCTGGCGCTGCTTTTTTGGCATCTTCAAAAAGAGAACGAACACGACTAGCTCCAACTCCGACAAACATTTCTACAAAATCAGAACCTGAGATACTCAAGAATGGAACACCTGCTTCTCCGGCGACTGCTTTAGCAAGCAAAGTTTTACCTGTTCCCGGAGGTCCCTCCAGAAGGACACCTGCTGGAATACGAGCCCCAAGTTTTGTAAATCGTTTTGGATCTTTTAAGAATTCAACAACTTCAACTAGTTCTTGTTTTTCTTCCTCAGCTCCAGCAACATCTGAAAATCTTACTTTAATATCTTCTTTATTTGCAGCTTTAGCCTTACTACGTCCAAAACTCATTGGATTACGGCCATTTCCTCCTCCCATATTTCCCATCATAGAGAATAGGAAGAAGAATAGAATTCCAAATGGCACAATGGATACGAGTAGATTAATCCACATACCACTTGAACTTTCATGCTTAACAGTTACTTCTGCTTTATGGTCAGTAGCAAGTTTTTGCAATTCTGATACGGTAGTATCTGCAGGAAGAATAGTGCTGGTAAATTTCTCTACCTTAGTAACAGATGGCGTGAAAAACTGAATGCCTGTTTCTTCTCTACTTGTTTTAGGATTTTTATAAACACCCGAAACTTCGATAACACTGCCATTTGGTTGGTAGGTTAATTCTTTTACATTGTCATCGGTAATTTCTTTTACCAATTCTGTATAATTAATTTGCTCACTTTTCCCTGCAACACTACCTGTACTAAAATACTGGTAAGCTGTAACTAGGAAAAAAATAAGTAATAACCATAGAAATGGATTTTTAATTAAACCATTATTTTGTTTTTTCATTAAAAATTATTCTTTCTAATTTGAATACACTTCTTCTTTCAATACTCCAACATAAGGAAGATTACGATAATTTTCTTTGTAGTCTAAACCATAACCTACTACAAACTCATTTGGGATAGTAAAGCAGGTATAGTCTGCCTCAATTTCTACAACACGTCCTTCTGGTTTATCCAACAAGGTTGCAATCTTAACAGAAGCTGCTTCTCTTGCAATAAACATATCTCGCAAATTCTTCAAAGTTTGACCTGTATCAATGATATCTTCTACAAATAGAACATGTCTTCCTTTGATATCTTGAGTCACATCTTGTTTAATATTGATAACACCACTACTTGCTGTTCCACCATGGTAGCTAGAAACCATCATGAAGTCCATTTCAATATGTGTATCAATATGTTTAACCAATTCAGCCATAAAAGGAATAGATCCTTTTAAAATCCCGACTAAGATTGGATTTTTTCCTGCATAGTCTTTAGTGAGTTGAGCACCTAATTTTTTAGCAGCTTCTGTAATTTCATCGTGTGAAACGAGAATTTTTTTAATATCGTTTTCTAACATTTTTTTACCTATCTATTTTTTCTATATAAAGTACAGTGTTCATTATATCATTTTTCGTGTTTTTACTCAAATTACTGGTCGCAATTCCCAAAATTGAGACAATTTCACCAAATTGCTCAATAATCAGAGCAGATTTTCGCTTTTCCATAGGGATTTTCAAATCAATAAATAAACGTCTGAGTTTTTTTCTATGCCCATTTTGAATCAAAACATCTCCTGTTTTTCGATGACGAATGTGTATGGATGTTTCACGTGAAACAGGTATTTGTTGAATTGATTCACCTTCTAATGGAAGTCCAAAAGAAAATAAATATCCTTGATAAGCTACCTGATTTTGATAGTGTAACACAAGTTCATCTTCCTTTTCATCAGCCTGCGGACTGATTTTACAAATCTGAAACTGTTGGTACTCTTTTATCAATTCATAGCCATTTTTAATCGGATGACGATACTGGCTTTTAGATTTTAAAATCTGCTGAACTTCAGCAAACTGAGCTTTTGTAAGATTCAAATCTGGAAAACGATTCAGATAAGTTTGAAGTAAAACTCTTTGTGTAGACTCAGAGTAAGAAAATAACTGCTGTAAATCTTCCACATTAATATTGTTAGATAATTCAGCTATTGCCAAATCATAATCTAAAATTTCATTGCCAATGCCTAAGATTGCATCCCTAAATCGAGGATTTTCTTTTTCCAATTCTGGTAAGTAAGAGTTTCGAATACGATTTCGAAAATAATGATTCTCCTGATTTGATGTATCTTCAAAGTGAAAAATTGATGGAAAGTCTTTTTTCTGAAAATGCAAGAAGGGACGAATGATTTCTATCTCTCCGACTACTTGCTTCTCCTTAATTCCTGATAGATAGCGCAAGCGAGTACCTCGAATCAAGCGCATCAAAATCGTTTCCACCTGGTCATCCGCATGGTGGGCAGTGACTAAGGCTGTCGCACCTGTCTTTTTCATGACCTCTTGAAAAAAATCATAGCGAAAATTTCGTGCACGCGCTTCTGAAAATTCTCCTGAAAAATTGCTGACATAAATAGGAAGTCCAGATTCAGCAGCCAACTTCCTTAATTCCTGTTCTTCCCAATCTGATTCAATTCTCTGCTTATGATTCACATGAGCCAGAATCAATTCAATCTCTAACTCTTTTTGATAAGTAAACAATACCTTAAATAGAAACATAGAATCTAATCCACCAGAAAGAGCTAGCACCACCTTAGTATGCTTTTTAAAATATCCTCTCTTGAGAAAATGATTTAAAAAATCTTGTTCTCTCATTTTAGAACCTCATAAACATCCTTGGCTATCTGAGAAATCGTATCATAATCAGAATTCTTAGTGAAAATAGAAAGAATAAATGGAAAATCTGCGTAGATAACACCCGTATCATGCTTAAATTCGTCCGCATCCCCAATTTTATGAGCTACCTTCACAGAAACACCTTTGGCAATTCGCTGATTATCAAAATCTGTTTTAGTCAAAGACTCTAGCACAAATCCATTTTGATTATAAATAGCTTCCATGACCTTCCCGGCCATCTTGGAAGAAATCAATTTTTCTTTTGGATTCCAATCATCTCCCATAATGGCAGACATCTTGGATTTGAATGTGGCATCAGATTGGTTTGAAATGTAATAACCCAATAGATTATGAGCTACATTATCAGATTCTTTAGATACTTTTGTGATTAAGTCCTTGAGAGAATACTCTTTATTATCCTCTTTTTTAGGAAGACTACCACTTCCCTCTGGTTTATAAGAACCTGGAAAATCATTGACTGCAGATACGTATTTTACAGTCGTATCTAACTGATAAAGACCATCATTTATTTTTTCTTGCGCATAATAGAGATAAGGGAGTTTCAAAACGCTAGCTGCATACATCTTTTCATCTTGATTGATACCTGCTTCTTTTCCAGTAGTCAGTTGCTTAACATAAATAGAGAATGAATCCTTCTGATATTTTTCCGATAACATTTCTTGGACTTTACTCATCCGATTATCTTCTTCAGAAGTTGATTCTTTAGCTACCCATCCAGCCTGATCAATATGTAGAAATTCTCTTCCTTCTACAAACATGGTTTTGTCGATTGATACTTGCGAATAAGCTGATAAGGATGATTTCACTTCTTTTAAATCATAAGGGCTATTATACAGTTTAAAGTCAGATTCTAACCATACTTTTTTTATTGTTGAAGTTACCTCTGACTGATCATATAAAAATCGTTTGTCCGCAGCTATAAATTGATGATTTGATAGCTTAAATACCGGAATTCCTTGTTTATTTAAGCGCCACTCGGTTATTTGAAAACTTGTTTTAGGAGTCAATTTTCCAGATTCCACTACTAAATCTTCATTCGCATAGACAGGAACTTCTCCATAAACCATAGGAGAACTTAGCTTTTCTCTAAAATAAATACCAAAGTCAGATTGTGAAAGGTAATAAATTTCTTTCGAAGTATAGACGACTTCTTTTTCTGTGCTAACGACTTTTGAGATGGTCAAAAAACTCGGTAGCAACAAAATAATTAAGAATTTACGCATTCTTCCTTTCCTTTTCTTCTTGTAAACGCAATAATTGATTTTTATCAGCCAATTCTTCCAGCTTTTCATCTGATAAACTCAAAAATTGCTCAATTACATCTAATAAATTTTCCATTTTATCACCTTTGAAGCAAGTCAGGAATCGTATAAACTATTTCCCTCGACTTAGAATAATAGTACTTCGCTCGTGTATATTTGGCAGCATAATCCTCATCTTTCAACTTGGTAGCAAATGCTGTCTCCTTATCCTTTTCATCACTCAAGGTTTGATACTGAGTTTGCAAGTCTGCTAATTGCTGACGTCTTTGGAGTAATTGCTGATAGCTCTGCGCTAAATTAAAAGTTGGCAAGATAAATAATAGCATAATCAAAATCAATACCCACCCCATAAAACGATTCCGTTTTTGTCGTTCTTTCATCAGGTAGCGACGACGTTGGTGTTCATTTTGAATAAAAGAATTATTCAATTGTACAATATTTTTAGACATTTTCTTCTACCCGTGTTTCACTGATAATTTCATACATGCCTGCTGCATCTTCTTTTTTTGTACTATCTTTCATCTCCAGTACTTTTACAAGTAGCAACTTATTGCCAAAGCGAATTTCAACTTGGTCATTAACTTTCAAATCCGTTGAACTTTTGGCCAAGATTCCATTAACCTTAATTCTGCCTTTATCTGCTACTTCCTTTGCGACTGTACGACGCTTGATAATTCGTGATACTTTTAAATATTTGTCTAATCTCATCCTTATTACCTCAACTTATTATTGTACCATTTTTATCTACTTTATAGAAGAAAAATATCAAATGGAATTTTCTTTCTTAGACTCTTTTATCTCTAATAAACTTTCTCCAAAAATCAGCAGACCTTCTAAAATTTCATAATCTTTCTTATTTCGGACATCAAATACAAGCTCCATTGATCCCTTATTCTCAGCGATGCCTGCTTTTAAGTTCGTTGCGGATAAAGATTTAAAATAATCTTGAGCTAAAAACAGTCGTTGAGTGACTTTTTCAAATTGAATTGTAATTTTATTATCTTTTCTTTCCACACGTTGAACAAAGACCTTGTCCAAATATGACTTGACTAAACCAATCTCTAAAAGATAAGCAACTACATCTGGGTATTCTCCAAAACGGTCTATCAACTCCTCTTGTAACTCTTCATAATTGACACGGCTGTCAATTTGACGAATTTTCTTGTAAATTTCAATCTTATGTCGTTGGTCAGAAATATAAGTATCAGGAAGATAGGCATCAATTTGCAAAATCAACTCAGCATTCCCTTTGGTTCTTGTGTTAGCGTTAGCATTACCGTTTCGTTTAGCAATAGCTTCCTCTAGTAACTGTGAATACAATTCAAAACCAACAGAATCAATGAAACCAGACTGGGATTTTCCTAGGAGATTCCCTGCTCCACGAATCGAAAGATCTCGCATAGCAATCTTAAATCCAGAGCCCAATTCTGTAAATCCTTTGATTGCCTCTAATCTCTTTTCAGAGACTTCACTGATTGATTTTTCTGGACGATACATGAGATAGGCATAAGCAATACGATTACTACGACCGACTCTTCCTCTTAACTGATACAAGGTTGACAAACCCATATGGTCCGCATTTTCAATAAACAAAGTATTGGCATTTGGAATGTCCACCCCTGTCTCAATAATGGTAGTCGTCACCAAGATATCGTATTGTCCCTCAATAAAGTCTAGTAGAGTATTTTCCAACTGGATTTCACTCATTCTACCATGAACATAACCAATCGAAGCCTCTGGAATCAACTCCTGTAATTCTGAAACCTTCTGGTCAATCGTGTCAACTTTGTTGTAAAGGTAGTAAACTTGACCTCCACGCTCCATTTCACGCAAAACAGCATCACGAATGACACTATCATTCTTTTCCAAAACATATGTCTGAACAGGATAACGATTAGTCGGCGGAGTTTCAATAACAGACAAATCTCTGATTCCCAACATAGACATATGGAGGGTACGAGGGATTGGAGTAGCGGTCAAAGTTAGGACATCCACTTGTTTCTTCAACTCTTTCAAGGTTTCCTTGTGCTTGACACCAAATCGTTGTTCTTCATCAATAATCATCAAGCCCAAATCAGCAAACACAACATCTTTTGACAAAACACGATGGGTTCCAATCAAAATATCAACTTGACCGTTTTTTAATTTTTCAAGTGTTTCAGTCTGCTCTTTTTTACTTCTAAAGCGACTCAATACATCAATATTAACTGCAAAATTTTGGAATCGTTCCTTAAAATTTGTATAGTGCTGTTGCGCTAAAACCGTCGTCGGAACTAAGACGACAGCCTGTTTGTGATCATTGACTGCCTTAAAGGCTGCACGCATAGCAACTTCAGTCTTTCCAAAACCAACATCCCCAACTAAAAGTCTATCCATTGGCTGAGAAGCCTGCATATCTCTCTTGATTTCCTCAATACTACGAAGTTGATCATCCGTTTCAACATAAGGGAAAGCATCATCAAAGGCATCTTGATCTTCATTATCAGCTGAAAAAGCAAAACCCTTCAACTGGTTACGTTCAGAGTAGAGTTTAATTAAATCGTCAGCTATATCCTCTACCTGGTTCTTAACCTTTTGCTTGGCCTTTTTAAAATGACCGTCATTTAATTTATTGAGCTTTGGAGCTTTCCCATCACTTGAAACATATTTAGACAGTAGATGAATCTGTTCTACTGGGATAGAGATTTGATCCCCGTTTTGGTATTGAACACTAACATAATCACGGTGAATCCCCTTGATTTCAATTGTTTCAATTCCTAGATATTGACCAATCCCATGAATATGGTGAACAACGTAATCTCCTTTTTCAAGTTCATTGTAATCTTTTAATCTCTCTGCGTTTGAAACATGCTGTCTTCGAAAACGACGTTTCAATTTCTTTTGAAAAATCTCATGTTCAGTTATCAATAAAATCTTTTCATCTACAAAATGAAAACCATGTCTTAGGTTACTCTCAATTAAGTTTACAGATTGTTGATAGATTCTTGACTTATCTCTGGAATCCAATTTAATCTGATATTCCTCTAACATATCCTCCAATGTTTTACTTCCCATTGAATTGCTAGATTGCAGGATAATAGTGTAATCCATTTTTTTGTATCGTTCAATTTCTTCTTTTAAAAAAGAAAATTGATTGAAAAACTCCTGCATAGGATATTGATTAAATTGATAAATTTGGTCAAACTTGAGATTTCCTAGTCCCTTTTGAAGATTAGAGAAAAAAGTCACCGGACTTTGTTTTTTATAGATTTGTTCAATATCAGCAAAATACTGCATATCAGAAAATGCTTTACTATTCTGTAATTCTTCTGTAAAGTACTGCGCTAATTCTCTTTCAAAGACTTCATACTGATTCATCAATTTTTGATAATCATCAAAGAATATTGGTATGTTTTTTTCAATATAATCAAATACAGTCCATGTCTTATCATAGCATAAAGATAAAAATTTCCGTGAATCAGAATGCATTTGTTTTTGGTGAAAACTTGAAAGAATTTCTTCTAAGTATGATTTTAAAATAGGTGATAACGTTTTTGAAATCTGTTTTTCTAAAGCTGACTGACCTCGTTGATAATCATTTTCTCTCAAAAGTATGTCGCTAGCTGGAAAGATTGTGAGTTCTGTCTTATTTTCTTTCGATAATTGTGTTTCTACTTCAAATGACCTGATACCATCAATTTCATCACCAAAAAACTCAATTCGGCAAGGTTCTAACTGGGATATTTCAAAAATATCTAAAATATCTCCTCGCAGACTAAATTCGCCTTGAGTTTGTACTTGTGTAACTTTTCGATAGCCAATTTCCTTTAACTGATGGATAAGCGCGTGTTGATCATATTCTTCACCAAGTGAGATTTTTACAATACTATCTTTGAATACATTGGGAGACGGTAAAATCAATCGACTTGCTGCGATATTACAAACTAAAATCCCTCTCTTAGATGAATCAGTCAAAAAACGCAAGGCTTCAACCCGTGAAATGATTTTTTCTTGTGAAGACATCAAAAACTCCACCATAGGAGTATCATCTACCAAAAATGGATAGACAAGTTCCTCACCCAAGATAGATAGAAGATCACTAACAAGTCCTTCTGCTTCTCCATAAGTTGACGTCAACAATACAATCTTATCTTCTTTTTCTAAACTGCTTGCAATTGCAAGAGACTTAGTAGACGTTGATAAACCAAGTATCAGTTGTCTTTTCTTATCTGTTAAATTTTGATGCCATTTTTTGATCTGATTATTTTCTGAGAATAAATCTAATAAGGTCACCATTTATCCATTATACCTCTGCATTGTTTTCTCAAAATTTTTCTCTTGTAAATAGTAGTTTACAGAATCGTCAACCTTGTCAATAGACTGTAAAATACCGATATAATCATCCCTGTCAAAGGTACTCAAAACATGGTGAACAACTGACATACCATTTTTAGGTCTCCCAATTCCAATCTTAACACGGTTAAAGACCTGAGTTCCAATATGTTGAATAATAGACTTAATACCATTGTGACCACCTGCTGAGCCCTTTGCTCTTAAACGAATCTTTCCAACTTCCATGTCAAGGTCATCGTAAATGATAAGTAAATCTTCAATATCCAAACCATAGTAAGTCAATAAAGCATGAACTGCTTTTCCACTTTCATTCATAAAGGTCGTTGGTTTAACCAGATAAATTTTTTCTCCATTGAAGAAAAAGGATGCTAGGTCTGCTTGAAATATCTTATCGTGTGTAAAAGTGACATTTTGTTTTTTCGCTAGTTGGTCAATCAACATGAAACCAACATTGTGTTTTGTTTCAAAATATTTATCCCCTGGATTTCCCAAGCCTACAAGTAATTTGGTCATTTATTTTTCCTTTCAAAAGCCAAAAGGGTTGGAATTTTTTTCCAACCTAATTGACACCATTTATTAATTTTTTAGACATTAAAGCGGAATTCCATGATATCGCCATCTTGAACGATATATTCTTTTCCTTCTTCACGCAAGCGTCCAGCTTCTTTTACGGCCTTTTCAGATCCGTATTTCACTAAATCCTCATATGACATGGTTACTGCACGAATAAATCCTTTTTCAAAGTCTGAGTGGATAATCCCAGCTGCTTGAGGAGCCTTCATACTACGTTTGAAAGTCCAAGCGCGAACTTCTTTTTCACCAGCTGTGAAGTAAGTTCCCAATCCAAGCAAGTGGTAAGCTGCACGCGTCAACTTATCTACACCTGATTCTGTCAAACCAATGGCTTCAAGAAACTCTTTTTTATCTTCATCGTCCAATTCAGAAATTTCTTCCTCAGCACGCGCAGAAATGACGACTACTTCAGCATTTTCTGTCGCTGCAAATTCACGAATTTGTTTGACATAGTTGATAGAGTCAGGTTCTGAAACCACATCCTCGTCAACATTAGCAACATAGAGCACTGGTTTAGTCGTCAAAAGGAAAAGACCTTTTACAACCTTTTGTTCCTCATCTGTAAATTCAATAGTTCGAGCTGATTTCCCATCTTCAAGGACTGGTTTAATCTTTTGAAGAACATTAAACTCAGCTACTGATTCTTTATCTTTTTGCGTACGTGCCATCTTTTCTACACGCGCATATCGTTTGTTCACCGATTCTAAGTCAGCAAGAATCAATTCTAGGTTAATGGTGTCAATATCGGCAAGTGGATCTACAAAGGCGTCTTCACGTCCTTGCTCGCGCATCACATTTTCATCATCAAAAGCACGAACTACGTGAACAATCGCATCTACTTCACGAATATTGGCCAAGAATTTATTCCCTAGCCCTTCTCCTTTTGAAGCTCCTTTTACAATCCCTGCAATATCTGTAAATTCAAATGTTGTTGGCACTGTCTTTTTAGGAGTAATCATTTCAGTTAGTTTTTGTAGGCGTTCATCTGGAACTTCAACCATTCCAACGTTTGGATCAATCGTCGCAAATGGGTAGTTTGCTGCCTCTGCTCCTGCTTTTGTAATTGCATTAAATAGTGTTGATTTACCAACGTTTGGCAAACCAACGATACCTGCTGTCAAAGCCATATTTCTCATTCTCCGTTTTCATTTCAATCCCTAATATTATAACACAAAAAGGGAAAACTTGCTAACCCTCTAACTAAGGGTTCTCAGTCAATAATTTTATTCATTTTTCGATCAAAATCATAGCGTCCCATCATGACAACATGGTCACAATTACTGCATTTGATTTTGATATCTGCTCCTACACGTGTAATTTCCCAACGATTAGCTTTTTTTCCTGTTGACTTGATGGTGCAAGCATGTGGTTTTTTCATTTCAACAAAATTTCCAACTTGATACATACTATTCTCCTTTTCTTTTTCGATTATATCATAAAAGAGGCGAGCTAAGCTCAACCTCTTTCACTTAATTTGTACGAACTGGTGTAATGAGCTGCATGAAGTCTTCGTCAGTATCTGCTGGCACAAGAGTAAATGGACGAACAGCTGAGATAAAGCTAATGGTAACCTTTTCGCTATTTAAAGCTTTAAGAGAATCAATTAAGTAAGTTGGGTTGAAACTAATGGTCAAATCTTCACCAGTAACCTGATCAGTATCGATTTCTTCGTTTACTTTACCAACTTCTGGAGAGTGAACATGGGCGCTAACAATACCACCTTTAATTTCAAGTTTCACAGTACCATTTTGAGTCGCACTTGATAAAAGACGAGCACGCTCCATTGACTGGCGTAAGTTTACCACATCAAAAGTAATAGTAGTGTTAAAGTCTGTTGGAATCAAGCGATCTGTATCAGGATAGTTTCCTTCTAGGAGACGAGTATAGAAGCTAATATTTTCGCTTCTAAAGAGGATTTGGTTATTGGCAAAGAAAATCTCTACAGTTTCGATATCATCTGTAAATACCACTGAAAATTCGCGTAGAGAACGGCTAGGAATCACGACATCAAAATCATCACTATTTTTCTCAAGCATTAATTTTTTCTGGCTTAGACGATGAGAGTCTGTTGCCACTGTTTTTAGCTCCTTATGCTGACTCAATACAAAATGAACACCTGTTAAAATTGGACGACTTTCTTGTGTACTTGCAGCAAAAGCTGTTTCATTGATAATTTTCTTGAGCAATTTTGTTTCAAGAACCAAAGGAGTGCTTGCTGAAATTTCTTGGATTCGTGGATACTGTTCACTATCTTTTCCTTTTAAGGTAATTTCTGATTTGCCGCTGGTTAAAACAATTTGATTTTGTTCAATTTCTTTAAAATCAAGAGTTACATCAGGTAGGCTAGATACCACATTGATAAAGAAAGAAGCTTCAAGAAGGATCGAACCTAAAGAAGTAATTAATAGACCAGCATCTTCATTTTTTTGAGAAATAAAATTTTCAATTGAAATTTGACCATTTGAACCAATTAAAGTAACACCTTCATTGGTCACGTCAATTTTGACAGTTGATAAAATAGGAATGGCATTTTTAGAACTAATAGCTCTTTTAGTTGTATTTAAGGCTTGTAGAAATAAATTTTTATTAATTGAAAAATGAATCATGGATTCTCCTTTATTTATTTTTAGTATTAGAAGGATAATAGTAATAATAGAGTCTGTGAAATCTGTGGAAAACAGACTTTAAACAAGTCATATCAAGTTTTTTGGCTTGTTTAAAAAATGTGGATAAAAAAGATAATAAAGTAAAAGTTATCCACAACTTATTTGATTTTCTTTTTGATTGATTCAATTTCTAAGCGTAAATTATCGTCTTCATCAATCAAAGATTTAATTTTAGCATGGGCATGAATAACTGTTGTATGATCTTTTCCACCAAATTCCTTCCCAATTTTTGGAAGACTATTATCTGTTAGTTCTCTAGATAAATACATGGCTACTTGACGGGCTAACACAATGTTTTGAAGGCGTCTGCTTCCCTTCATTTCTTTGACACTAACTCCATAGAAGTTACCAACTTCATTTTGGATTTTGTCAATTGGGATGACGAGCATTTGGCTAACATCTTGTTTTCGAGCTCTAATAGCTTCTGCAGCAATATCAATAGTGATATCCTTGATATTTTTTACTCTGGCAATTAAAGTGATGTCGTTTATGGCTCCCTCAAGATCTCGAACATTTGAATCAAATTGCCCAGCTAGGTATTCTAGAGTATCACTTTGGAAATTGTAGCCTAAATGTTCCGTTTTACTTTGTAAAATGGCAATGCGTGTTTCAAAGTCAGGGGGTGTGATAGTTTGTGTCAATCCCCAACTAAAGCGCGTGACAAGCCTCTCCTCGAGCCCTTCTAAATGTTTTGGACTACGATCACTGGTTAGGACAATCTGTTTTTGCTTGTCATGAAGGGCGTTAAAGGTATTGAAAAATTCTTCCTGAGTTGCGACTTTTTTTCCGCTGAGTGACTGGATATCATCGATTAACAAAAGATCAAGACTACGATAGGTTTTTTTAAATTTTTCCATTTCCCCAAGTCTTAGGTGATCAAGAAAGTCATTAATAAAGCTTTCAGCAGGTATGTATTTGACACGTGCATTTGGAATATTTTTTAGAATTTCATTTCCAATAGCGTTTAATAAGTGAGTCTTACCAAGGCCTGGTCCTCCATAGATAAAAAGAGGGTTATAGGTCAGAGCCAAATCTTCAGAGACAGCTAAAGCGGCTGATACAGCCCAAACATTTCCATCCCCTTGAATAAAGTTATCAAAGGTATACTTTTCTTTTAATCCCGTATCTGAATAAGGAATAGATACTAACTTTGGACTATAGTCATAAAGAGTTAAATTTGTAGCTTCTTCAACTTGTGAGCTAGTCGTATCTTGAGGTTTGGTGAAAATATAGTGGGGAGTTATTTCAGCGTCATAAATTTCAAAACCAGCTACTACAATAATATCTTTTAGTTGTTTTTCCCAGACCATTTCCATTTCAGAGCGAGGTAGAAATATAGTGGCAACATTTTCCTCTACCTTGATGAGTTCAGCTTGAATAGCATAGAAATCATACATGGATCGAGTCAGTCTTTCTTGTGCAAATTCTAATATACGATTCCAAAATTGTTTTTCTTTCAATCTTTTCTCCTCCTTTACTATTTAAAAGTTTAATACTAGAGATATTTTACCATAGATAGCAAGAATTTTCCACAAGCTGTGAAAAATAATCCACAATGTTACCAAACTTTATCCACAGGTTGGGGATAAAAGAAAAAATTATTGATTTATTAAGCTTTTTATCGAAAAACATAGTGGATAACCTTGTGAGATAAAAAAATAAAAGAACAGCCTTATTTCAGGCTGTTGATAATTCTACTATATTCTTCTTGATTTGAAAAAGAAATAATGATTTTTCCACTGTCTTTTTTAGATAGTTTAATTTCTACATCTAATCCGAGTAGTTTTCTTAACTGTTTTTCTTCATTTTGTATGAAATGATTCGTTTTTTGCTGTTTCTTTTGTTTTTTCTCTGTCAGAAGAGCTTCTAACTTCCTTACAGAAATATCTTCTTCTATAATCCGTTGAAAGAAATAGTCTTGTTGTTCCTTATTTAACCCAACTAGGGAACGCGCATGGGCTTGTGATAGTTTGCCATTTTCTACTTCTGAGAGAATCTGTTCTGGCAAGGAAAGTAAACGAATGGAGTTGCTGATATATGGACGAGACTTGCCCATTTTATCTGCAATTTCAGCATGGGTGAATCCTTTCTCTACGAGAGATTCATAGGCGCGTGCTTCTTCTATTGGGTTTAAATTTTCTCTCTGTAAATTTTCAATAATGGACTGAACCATCATCTCTTGGTCTGAAATCTGTTTAACAACAGCTGGGATAGACCGTAGACCAGCTAAAAGTGAAGCCCGATAGCGTCTCTCTCCTGCAAGGATTTCATAACCAATAACAGGAGATTGACGAACAATAATCGGTTGAATGACCCCATTTTCTTTGATAGACTGTGCTAGTTCATCTAGTTTTTCTCTATCAAATTCTTTTCGGGGTTGATAGGGATTTTTTTGTATATCTGTGATAGAAATCATCTCAAATTTTTCCATGATTCTACACTAACACATCTTTTCTCTTATGTAAAGCTTTCTTTACATAGATGTCAATTAAGATTCTAAATCACCTGAACTCTTGTCAAGTTTAATAGATGTAGTTTCTTCTTTACCGTTGCGATAGTAAGTGATCTTAATGGTGTCTCCGATAGAATGATTGTAAAGAGCACTTTGTAAGTCTGTTGATGAAGCAATCTCTTTGTCATCTACTTTTGTAATTACATCGTATTTTTCAAGGTGACCATTGGCAGGCATATTACTTTGTATCGAACGAACAACTACACCAGATGTAACATTACTTGGAATATTGAGTCTTCTGATGTCGCTTGTACTCACATTAGATAAATTAACCATCTGGATTCCCAAAGCTGGACGCGTCACTTTTCCGTTTTTTTCTAACTGTTCAATAATATTGATAGCATCATTTGCAGGGATTGCAAAACCAAGACCTTCTACAGATGTTCCTCCATTTGTGGCAATTTTACTTGAGGTAATTCCGATAACCTGTCCTTGGATATTGATCAGTGGGCCACCAGAGTTACCTGGATTAATAGCAGTATCAGTTTGGATGGCTTTTGTAGAAATGGCTTGTCCATCTTCAGATTTTAAAGATACATTTCGATTAAGACTAGATACGATACCTTGAGTGACAGTATTTGCATATTCAGAACCTAACGGACTACCAATGGCAATAGCAGTTTCTCCTACGGTTAACTTGCTAGAATCACCAAACTCAGCTACTGTTGTCACTTTTTCTGAAGAGATTTTGACGACAGCAATATCAGAGAAAGTATCCGCTCCGACAATTTCTCCAGGTACTTTAGTCCCATCTGATAATCGAATATCTACTTTGCTAGCGCCATTTATAACGTGATTGTTGGTGACGATGTAAGCTTCTTTATCATTCTTTTTATAAATAACGCCAGATCCCTCACTAGAGATTTGCTGAGAATCTGTATCAGTCTCATCATTGCCAAATACGCTATTTTGTCTATTTGCTGAATAAGTAATAACGGATACAACGGCATCTTTTACTTTATTAACAGCCTGTGTTGTTGAATTTTCGTTCTTATAGGCAGTTTGTGTAATAGTACTATTGTTGTTAGAGTTGTTTACACTACTTTTTTGAGTTAGTTGAGTTATTGAAAAACTACCCAAGGCTCCACTAAAAAAGCTAATGACGATAACGACTAATAATTGAAACCATTTTTTGTAAAATGTTTTTAGATGTTTCATATTTGCCTCCATATGTTTGAATTACTGAAAGTATAAACTGACTAGCTTAATTATAACTTAAACACAAAAGTTTTACACAAACTGTGGATAACTCTTTTGAAGCTGTGATTTTCTTAATTGAAATCTATTTTTTATTTTGTGAATAAGATGTGAAAAAATAGAGAATATGTTAGAATAGAGTCATGAAAATTAAAGTTGTAACAGTTGGGAAACTGAAAGAAAAGTATTTAAAAGATGGTATCGCAGAGTATTCAAAACGAATTTCTAGATTTGCTAAGTTTGAAATGATTGAGTTATCAGATGAAAAAACACCAGATAAGGCCAGTGAATCAGAAAATCAAAAGATTTTAGAAATAGAAGGTCAGAGAATTTTATCAAAAGTTGCTGACCGTGATTTTGTTATTGCATTAGCTATTGAAGGGAAAATGTTCTCTTCAGAAGAATTTAGTAAGCAGTTAGAAGAAGCTTCTATAAAAGGATTTTCTACTCTTACCTTTATTATTGGGGGAAGTTTAGGATTGTCATCAGCTGTAAAAAATAGAGCCAATCTTTCTGTCAGTTTTGGTCGCCTAACCTTGCCCCATCAGTTAATGAGACTAGTTCTTGTTGAACAAATCTATCGCGCTTTTACGATTCAGCAGGGATCACCCTATCATAAATAAATTGACTTTTAATTGAATTTTTGGTAGAATAATTGTGTTAGGTCTCATAGCTCAGCTGGATAGAGCATTCGCCTTCTAAGCGAACGGTCGCAGGTTCGAATCCTGCTGGGATCAATATAATAGCAAAGCTGGGAATTTTCCCGGCTTTTTTCTTAAAAAAGTACACTTTGGGAGAAAAAAATGACAGTTGAGAGAATTTTATCTAAAACGAAATTCCATTTTGTATAATGGTTTTTGTAAGTTAGCTTACAAGAAAAAACATTTTAGGAGATTTTATTATGAAAAACACAGTTAAATTGGAACAGTTTGTAGCCTTGAAGGAAAAAGACTTGCAAAAGATTAAAGGTGGGGAAATGAGACTTCCAAAAATCCTCCGTGATTTTATTTTCCCAAGAAAAAAGTAATAAAATAAGGGGAAAGAGTAATGAATTTATTTGGATTTGGGACAGTTATTGGTCATTTTTTAATTATTAGTCACAGTTACCGTTTAATTTGTAAAGGTCAAATAAAATCAAAGGAACTATATTTTTTTGGTCTCTATACATTACTAGTAGAAGCAGTACTTGAACTTTCCTTTTATCTTCTATATTTAGATGAAATAGTGATTGAAAGATTTTTATTTCCTTTGGGCCTATATTCCTATTTTCGATGGATTAAACAGTATGAGAGGGATAGAGGACTATTCCTAAGTTTACTACTATCTCTTTTATATGAGAGCACTCATAACTTTCTGTCCGTAACTTTCTCTTCTATAACAGGAGACAATTTTGTTTCACAATATCATGCCCCATTCTTTTTCGTTGTAACGGTGTTGACCTATTTTGTTGTCTTAAAAATCATTCATTATTTCCATTTGGAACTAGCCTATTTTGACAAAGACTACCTCTATCCTTTCTTGAAAAAAGTATTTTTTGCCTTACTACTGCTCCATATTGTATCTTTCGTTTCAGATATGGTAAGTACGGTTAAACATTTGAATAGTTTTGGAAGTATTTTGTCATCTATTGTTTTTATCTCGTTACTTTTGACCTTCTTTGCAATGAATTCGCATAAAGAACAAATGGAAAAAGAGATTGCTTTGAAGCAGAAGAAATTTGAACAGAAACATTTACAAAACTATACAGACGAAATTGTCGGACTGTATAATGAAATCCGTGGTTTTCGACATGACTATGCTGGAATGCTTGTCAGCATGCAGATGGCAATTGACAGTGGTGATTTACAAGAAATTGACAGAGTTTACAATGAAGTTTTGGTCAAAGCTAATCACAAACTGCGTTCAGATAAGTACACTTACTTTGATTTGAACAACATAGAAGATTCAGCTTTACGAAGTTTGGTTGCTCAGTCCATTGTCTATGCTCGAAATAATGGTGTAGAGTTTACACTGGAAGTAAAAGATACGATTACCAAGCTCCCAATTGAACTATTGGATTTGGTTCGTATTATGAGTGTTTTATTGAACAATGCTGTCGAAGGATCGGCTGATAGTTATAAAAAGCAGATGGAAGTAGCAGTTATTAAGATGGAAACTGAAACAGTGATTGTGATTCAGAATTCATGTAAAATGACGATGACTCCTTCAGGAAATCTATTTGCCTTAGGATTCTCCACTAAGGGAAGAAATCGCGGAGTCGGATTAAATAATGTGAAGGAACTACTAGATAAGTACAACAATATTATTTTAGAAACAGAGATGGAAGGCAGTACATTTAGACAAATCATTAGATGTAAGAGGGAATTTGAATGAAAGTTTTAATTTTAGAAGATGTTATTGAACATCAAGTGAGACTAGAGAGAATATTGGATGAAATTTCGAAAGAATCGAATATTCCAATATCATACAAGACAACGGGAAAAGTCCGTGAATTTGAAGAATACATTGAAAACGATGAAGTAAATCAGCTTTATTTCCTAGATATTGATATTCATGGAATTGAGAAAAAGGGATTTGAAGTGGCTCAGCTCATTCGTCATTACAATCCTTACGCTATTATCGTCTTTATCACCAGTCGATCAGAGTTTGCGACTCTAACCTATAAATACCAGGTATCAGCCCTAGATTTTGTTGATAAGGATATCAACGATGAGATGTTTAAGAAGAGAATTGAGCAAAATATCTTTTACACGAAGAGTATGTTACTTGAAAATGAAGATGTGGTGGATTATTTTGACTACAATTACAAGGGAAATGATTTAAAAATCCCTTACCATGATATTTTGTATATTGAAACGACAGGAGTCTCTCATAAATTACGTATTATTGGTAAGAATTTTGCCAAAGAGTTTTACGGTACTATGACAGATATTCAGGAAAAGGACAAACATACTCAGCGATTTTATTCTCCTCATAAGTCATTTTTGGTAAATATAGGCAATATTAGAGAGATTGATCGAAAAAATCTAGAAATTGTTTTCTATGAAGATCATCGTTGTCCTATTTCAAGATTAAAAATTAGAAAATTAAAAGATATTTTAGAGAAAAAATCTCAAAAGTGATTGACAATTAGCAAGAAATTGATATAATGGTTATATCTGCTACAGATAGAAGGTCCGTTGGTCAAGGGGTTAAGACACCGCCTTTTCACGGCGGTAACACGGGTTCGAATCCCGTACGGACTATTTTATCCGCCATAGCTCAGTTGGTAGTAGCGCATGACTGTTAATCATGATGTCGTAGGTTCGAGTCCTACTGGCGGAGTATAGATAAAAGGGAACACAGCTGTGTTCCTCTTTTTGTATCAATTTGTATCACCAAGCATTTTCATAAGGAAGTTTGTTATTTCTTGAGAACTTTCTTTTTTTCCATGTGCAATCCAAGTTTGGCAGACACCAAAAAGTGCATGAGTTAGATAGATGCTACTATATTCTAATTCAGTGGTATTTAGATTCAGTTGCATAAATCGCTTTTGTAAATCTGTACTGAGCATGATATGAAGTTTATTTCGTAAGAAATTTTGGATTTCTTTAGTCCCATTTTCAGAAAGAAGGGCAGCCAGAAGTGGTTCTGACTCTAGATATTCAAAAACTTCTAAAATAGCGTCTCTTTTGTGATGAGCATGTTTTTGAAAAATATATTCAAATGTATGAAATAGCTTGCTTTGATAGTGCTCAATCATATCATACTTATCCTTATAGTGCGTATAGAAGCTGGAACGGCTAATTCTGGCTTTTTCTACTAACTTGACAGTAGAAATTTGATCAAATGGCTGTTCCATCAGTAATTGTACCATAGCATTTTCAATAGTTCGCTTTGTTTTTAAGCGTTTGTTACTTTCTTTCATATTTCCTCCTTATAAACAAATTAGACTATATGTCTAAAAATAGATTTTTTATCTTGTAATTTAGATTTTTTAATGTATAATCTATTATATCAAAATTTTAGACAATATGTTTAAAAAAGGAGAAACTATGTTTAAAGAATGGAAATCAATTTTTAAAAAACCAACCTTTATTATTGTCATGATCGGGATTTCTCTTATTCCAGCTCTGTACAATATCATATTTTTGTCATCAATGTGGGACCCATATGAGCAATTGTCTGACTTACCCGTGGCAGTTGTAAATAATGATAAAGAGGCTTCCTATAATGGTAATACTATGGCAATAGAAAAAGACATGGTGTCCAATTTAAAAGAAAATAAAACCTTGGATTTTCATTTTGTAAATGAAGAGGAAGGAAAGAAGGGATTGGAATATGGCGATTACTATATGGTAGTGACTTTACCAAGTGATTTATCTGAAAAAGCAGCTTCTATTTTAACGGACCATCCAGAGCAAATGCAAATTGATTATCAGACTTCAAGTGGTCATAGCTTTATTGCCAGCAAGATGAGTGATTCTGCTATGACACAATTAAAGCAGAATGTTTCTACCAATGTAACCAAGACCTATACTAAAGCTTTATTTAACAAAATGGTCGATTTAAAGGATGGCATGAGTCAAGCAGTTTCTGGTATTGAAAAATTAACTGATGGAGCGAATCAGTTAGTGACAGGAAGTCAAACATTAACTACTAACCTACACTCTTTAGCAGCTTCAAGTTTAACATTTTCAAATGGAACGGAGCAGTTTACTAAAGGATTATCCTCTTATGTCTCTGGTGTTGAACAACTTCATCTTGGCTTAGGAAATTTTAATAGTGGTTTAGTTACATATACTGGTGCAGTGAGTCAATTAGATAGCGGATTAGGTCAATTAGCTTCTAAAAATCCTGAATTAGTGAGGGGAATTAATCAATTATATATTGGTGTAGAATCTTATACTGGCGGTGTTTATCAGCTCAATACTGGTCTTAATCAATTCTCATCTGGTGTTAGTGCCTATACAAATGGAGTGGGAAGTCTTGCCACAGGTGCTAATCAGTTATCCAATCAATCAGCTACACTTCGAATAGGTGTGGAGCAATTAAGTGAAGGAATTCAACAACTTTCTAGCAAGTTAGATGCTTCGTCCGAGCAAAAAGATCAAATTAATCAATTATCCTCTGGTCTGAATCAGTTAAATCAAGCTATTCAAAATATTGATGTTGGAGATACAAAACAATTAGATTCTGTTTTATCAAGTATAGTATCTCTTTCTAATCAAATGTTAGCAAGTGCTCAGTCTGATAAAGCGACTACATTAGCTAATATTCAATCGACAGGAGCTTATCAATCATTGACAAGTGAGCAACAAGCTGAGATAAGTTCTTCTGTATCTCAAAATTCGACTGATAGTATTCAATCGGCTCAGTCAATAATAGCTTTAGTACAAGGTTTACAGGGAAGTTTGGAAAACTTACAAAATCAATCTTCAAATCTTTCGACATTAAAAAATTAAGCTAATCAAGTATTACCGCTTGCTTCTACTTCTTTGACAGGATTGTCAAGTGGATTAACAGAAATACAGGGAGCAGTGACGAGTAAATTAGTTCCTGCTAGTCAGTCGATTGCATCAGGTGTAAACGCATATACTGCAGGTGTTGATAAAGTTTCTCAAGGTGCAAGTCAACTAAGTGAAAAGAATTCCACCTTGACAGGTAGTTTGGATCAACTAGTTTCAGGCTCAAACACCTTGACACAAAAATCTTCTATCTTGACAGCAGGAGTTAGTCAATTAGTTGAAAAAACTCCAGAATTAGTATCTGGTATTGAAAAATTATCAACTGGCTCTAACCAATTGAATCAAAAGAGTCAAGAATTGATAGCAGGAGTTGATAAATTGCAGTCAGGATCTAGCCGACTAGCTGACAAATCCAGTCAGTTAATTTCAGGTGCTTCTCGATTAGAAAGTGGAGCTAATAAATTGGCAGATGGATCTGGGAAACTTGCAGAAGGTGGAACAAAGTTAACTTCTGGATTGGAAGATTTACAGTCAGGAGTTGCTTCTTTGGGACAAGGATTAGGTAATGCTAGTGATCAACTCAAGTCAGCATCAACAGAATCTAAAAATGCAGAGATTTTGTCAAATCCTCTCAGTCTCTCCAAAACTGACAATGACCAAGTTCCTGTAAATGGAATTGCAATGGCTCCGTATATGATATCAGTTGTTCTTTTTGTTGCAGCAATATCAACGAATATGATCTTTACGAAGTTGCCTTCAGGATGTCATCCGGAGAGCCGTTGGGCTTGGTTGAAATCTCGAGCTGAAATAAATGGTATTATAGCTGTTTTAGCAGGGATTTTGGTATATGGAGGAGTTCATCTTATTGGTCTAACTGCTAATCATGAAATGAAAACATTTATTCTCATCATATTAACAAGTTTAGTATTCATGTCCATGGTGACCTCTTTAACAACATGGAATAGCCGTATAGGAGCTTTCTTTTCTCTTATTTTGCTTTTATTACAGTTAGCATCAAGTGCAGGTACTTACCCACTTGCTTTGACAAATGATTTCTTTAGAGCTATTAATCTCTGTTTACCAATGAGTTATTCAGTTTCGGGATTACGACAAACAATCTCTATGACAGGAAATATTCATTATCAAGTCATTTTCCTTGCTGTCATACTAGCTCTATTTACTGGTTTAGGTATACTAGCCTATCAACCTAAGAAAATGGAAGAAGATTAAAAAAATCGACCGATTAACTGGTCGATTTTTTATGCCTTAGATGACTTTCGTCTGTGATTATAGATTCCAAATAGTAAGAGAGAAGTAAAGGAACAGATTGCTCCAGTAATAAAACCATTGGGAATGAAGGAAAGTGTAATAGTTCCTTTCCCCTTGGGAATGTCAACTTTCATAAATCCAGTTTGAGCTTGTTTAATTTCTATTTTCTTACCATCTTGGTAGGCAGACCAACCTTTGTCATAAGGAATGGTGAAGAAAATAGATGTATCTTGTTGGACATCATATGTAGCAAAAACCTTGTTTTTAGAAGTTGATACTGTGACAGGTTGTTCTTTAATTTTTTGAATTGCCTCGGTGAAAGTTTTGGTATCTAAACGATAGAAGGTAGGAGATTCAAATGATACTTGTGAATTTCCAGGGAAACTAACATTGATATTGAAAGTTTTTTTCTCTTTAGTATAGCCTAGATTAAAGAAGGAGAAGACATTATCAGTTGTAAAAGTCTTTTTTTCACCATTTACAAGGATGTCAACCTTCTTTTGTTTATCGTTAGAAAAGTGAAGGTTTATGAAAGAGAGATAAACTTGGCTGTTTTCTGGAACTTCAATTTGATACTGGATTGCTGCATCTTCATTTGAAGAACTTGTGACACTAATCAAATCATTAGTATTTTCTATTTTTTCTGTTTTTTCATAAGGTATTGGAGAAAAATAATCAAAATTGACGTTAGCAAGTTGATTTAAAAATGAGGCCTGATTATCCAAGGTATGTTCATTGAACTTGACATCATTGTAAACAGATTGACTAGCAACTGCAATCGGAAGAGAGTATTGATTTTCATATAGGGTAAGATTATCTTTTTGATAGATATCTTTAAAGCCATACTTATCGATAGGACTGTCTGAGATATTGTACTGGATACCAAATAAACTATCAGCCAAAATACTATTATTTGCATATCGGAGATTGAGATTAGTCCCAGAGGATTTAAAACCAAGTTTATCTAAAGTAGAGCTTGATGAACGATTTCGAACAGATGAAAATTGAGAGATTCCATTGTAGTTGAATTTCATACTGTCATTTCCTGTCTGAGTTTGTAGTTTTTCAGTACGAGTAAATTGATTTCCAATATATGTTGAGAAAGATTCCATAGCTGGGATATCTCGACTATAAGCACTTCGAGAAGCAAATCCCCATTCCTTAGCAATTCCGTCCATTTGAGATGAAGCATTTAAACTCATTTCAACCAGTATAAATAAAGAGATTAGAATGGCAAATAGATTCACAGATATAAACTTTTTGATAACTGCAAGGAGTAAAAGAGAATAGACAACCAAAAATTCAAGAGTAAGCAGAATATTCAAATCTGTTAAAAAAGAATAATGCGATTTTAGATAGATGGTAGCTAAAAATCCTGCTACTACAAGAAAAAGCGAAACTAAAAAATTCCAGACTTTAAGTTCTTTCAGACGCTTTAAGACTTCTGCTGCTGTGTAAATTAACAAGGTAGAGAAAATCCAAGCATAGCGATGTAAAAACATGTTTGGAGTATGCATGCCTTGCCAAAATAAGTCAAGAGCTTCTATGTAAAAGCTTGCAATTAGAAATGCAAAGAATATTACATATATGAGTTTCACGTGAAACTTAATAGATTTCAGCGTAAAAAATAAAATGGTCAAAATAAAGGGAAGTAGTCCAACAAAAATCATTGGGATGGCCCCATACTTTGTTGTGTCAAAGGAACCAATGAATTGCTTAGCAAAGAGATCAAGATACCAGCTACTTTCAGTTTGAAACTTTGTAACTTCAGTCAATTTTTCCCCATGTGTCTGTAAATCAAATAGAGTGGGAAGAGTCATAATCAAACTAGCCATACCAGCTAAAAAGGAGATAACTATGAAATCAAGAACAGATGATTTTCGAGTCTTAAAGTCCCACGAAATTTGACAGAGATACCAGAAAATAAGAAACAATACTGTCATATATCCAAAATAATAATTTTGAATAAATAAGATTGACAGACTTGTAAAGTACAATAGGAGTTTCTTTTCAGTTATCAGTAGATGTAAACCAGTTATAATTAAAGGAATCAAGATAAAAACATCTAGCCAGGTTTTTATCTCTAATTGACTGACAGTGAAACTCATCAGAGCATAGGAAGTAGATAAGGCTAGTTTTAAAGTCTGAGGGATAGATTGAAACAATTTATTCAAACTAAAAAAGGTTGACAGACCAATCAATCCAAATTTTAAGAGAGTGGTCAGATAGACAGCATCTGGCATATTCGTTAGATCAAAAAAGTAAACTAGAGGCGCGAGAAAACTACCCAAGTAATAACTAGATAGGGCATAGAAGTTTAGCCCTAGACCACTTGTAAAGGTGTAAAACAGACTACTATTTCCATGTAGGATATTTCGTAAGGCTACATCAAAAATAACGTATTGATGAAAGCCATCTCCTAATAGAGGAGAGTTGTCGCTATTCCAGTAGATACCTTGAGATAGATATACTCCAGACATAATCACTACAGGAATGATGAAAGAAATAAAATAGATTCGATATGTTTTTAAAAATGATTTCATGTTACCTCGTAGAATGATAGAAAACTCAGCTGGTTAACCCAACTGAGTTTTGAATTTTTTTAGTCTTTCCAAAGTTCTTTAACTTTTGCTTGTACTTCTGCATTTTCTAGGAATTCATCATAGGTTTCATCGATACGGTCAATGACGCCATTTTTAGACAAGACAATGATATGGTTAGCTAGAGTTTGAATAAACTCGTGGTCATGGCTGGCAAAGATGATTGATTCTTTAAAGTTTTTCAATCCATCATTCAAGCTTGAGATAGATTCCAAGTCCAAGTGATTTGTTGGATCATCAAGTACAATGACATTTGATTTTAAAAGCATGAGTTTTGAAAGCATGACACGAACTTTTTCTCCCCCTGACAAGACATTTACAGGTTTGTTAACCTCATCTCCAGAGAAGAGCATACGGCCGAGGAAGCCACGTAGGAAAGTATTGTCATCTTCTTCTTTACTTGCGAATTGACGCAACCAGTCAAGGATTGACTCTCCTCCTGCAAAATCTGCCGAGTTATCTTTTGGCAAGTAAGAACGGCTAGTAGTTACTCCCCACTTGACAGTTCCTTCATAGTCAATGTCCCCCATGATTGCACGAATTAATGCAGTCGTTTGGATGTCATTTTGACCAATAAGCGCTGTCTTATCACCTGGACGCAAGATAAAACTGATATTATCTAAAATAGTCTCACCATCAATCTTTACAGTTAGATTTTCTACTGTCAGGAGATCATTACCTATTTCACGCTCCGCTTTAAAGTTAATAAATGGATATTTACGACTAGATGGTACAATCTCTTCTAGTTCAATCTTATCAAGCATTTTCTTACGTGATGTTGCTTGTCTTGATTTAGAAGCATTAGCAGAGAAACGAGCAACGAATTCTTGCAATTGTTTAATTTTTTCTTCTGCTTTAGCATTACGGTCTGCTAGCAATTTAGCAGCGAGTTCAGAAGATTCCTTCCAGAAGTCGTAGTTTCCGACATAGAGTTTGATTTTTCCAAAGTCAAGGTCGGCCATGTGAGTACATACTTTGTTTAAGAAGTGACGGTCGTGGGATACTACGATAACTGTGTTATCAAAGTCAATCAAGAAGTCTTCTAACCATGTAATTGATTGGATGTCTAAACCGTTGGTAGGCTCGTCCAAGAGAAGAACATCTGGTTTACCAAAAAGTGCTTTGGCAAGGAGAACCTTTACTTTCTCACCGTTGGCCAATTCGCTCATGTTTTGGTAGTGTAATTCTTCTGGAATGTTTAGGTTTTGAAGGAGTTGAGAGGCTTCGCTTTCTGCTTCCCAGCCTCCAAGCTCAGCAAACTCTCCTTCGAGTTCGGCAGCACGAACCCCGTCCTCGTCTGAGAAATCTTCCTTCATGTAGATAGCATCTTTCTCTTTCATGATGCTATAAAGTTTTTCATTTCCCATGATAACAACATCAATGGCACGTTCATCTTCATAGTCAAAGTGATTTTGACGAAGAACAGAGAGACGTTCATCTGGACCAAGAGAGATGTGACCAGTAGTAGGTTCGATATCTCCGGCTAAAATTTTTAAAAAGGTTGATTTTCCGGCACCATTAGCACCGATTAATCCGTAAGTATTTCCTTCTGTAAATTTGATATTGACATCATCAAAAAGTTTGCGATCACTAAAACGTAGTGAAACATCAGATACTGTAAGCAATGTTTTTCTCCTATATGTGTAATATATTTATTCTACTAGAAAATACGGAAATATTCAAATTTTTATCTGTCAATTTTGTGTAAATTAATTTTACAGCATACTTTACACAAATCCGTGAATAGTAAGGTTGATTTATTTTGATAAATTGCGGTTATTTCATTAAAAAAATGCTATAATTGAAGGGACTATATCGAAGGAGAACAAAATGACTAAACCCATTATTTTAACAGGAGACCGTCCAACAGGAAAATTGCATATTGGACATTATGTTGGAAGTCTCAAAAATCGAGTATTATTACAGGAAGAGGATAAGTATGATATGTTTGTGTTCTTGGCTGACCAACAAGCCTTGACAGATCATGCCAAAGATCCTCAAACCATTGTAGAGTCTATCGGAAATGTGGCTTTGGATTATCTTGCAGTTGGATTGGATCCAAGTAAATCAACTATCTTTATTCAAAGCCAGATTCCAGAGCTGGCTGAGTTGTCTATGTATTATATGAATCTGGTTTCATTAGCACGTCTGGAGCGTAATCCAACTGTCAAGACAGAAATTGCTCAGAAAGGATTTGGAGAAAGCATTCCGACAGGATTCTTGGTCTATCCAATAGCTCAAGCAGCTGACATCACAGCTTTCAAGGCTAACTATGTTCCTGTTGGGACAGATCAGAAACCAATGATTGAGCAAACTCGTGAAATTGTTCGTTCTTTTAACAATGCATATAACTGTGATGTCTTGGTAGAACCGGAAGGTATTTATCCAGAAAATGAGAGAGCAGGGCGTTTGCCTGGTTTAGATGGGAATGCTAAAATGTCTAAATCACTCAATAACGGTATTTATTTAGCTGATGATGCGGATACTTTGCGTAAAAAAGTAATGAGTATGTATACAGACCCAGATCATATCCGCGTTGAGGATCCAGGTAAAATTGAAGGAAATATGGTTTTCCATTATCTAGATGTTTTTGGTCGCCCAGAAGATGCTCAAGAAATTGCTGAAATGAAAGAACATTATCAACGAGGTGGTCTTGGTGATGTGAAGACCAAGCGTTATCTACTTGAAATATTAGAACGTGAACTGGGTCCTATTCGTGAGCGCCGTATCGAATTTGCTAAGGATATGGGAGAAGTTTATAATATGCTTCAAAAAGGTAGTGAAAGAGCGCGTGAAGTTGCAGGTCAAACCCTATCTGAGGTTAAAGGAGCAATGGGACTTCATTACTTTAACTAAGTTTATTTTACAAGAAACTATCATTTCTATCTCGAAGAAAAGATAGTTTTTTATTTACCCCTGTAACATTTGACAAATTTTTATAGAATGGTATGATAGATACAATATAAAAAGAGTCAAGCTCAAAAAGAAAGAAAAGAGGAAACTTCGAATGTCTAATTGGGACACTAAATTTTTGAAAAAAGGTTTTACCTTTGATGATGTATTACTTATTCCAGCTGAAAGTCATGTGTTGCCTAACGATGCAGATTTAACAACTAAATTGGCAGATAATCTGACTTTAAATATCCCAATTATTACCGCTGCCATGGACACAGTTACAGAGAGTCAAATGGCTATTGCTATTGCTCGTGCAGGCGGTCTCGGAGTTATCCATAAAAACATGTCAATTGCTCAACAAGCAGACGAGGTTCGTAAGGTAAAACGTTCTGAAAATGGAGTTATTATTGATCCGTTCTTCTTGACACCTGAACATACAATTGCTGAAGCAGATGAGCTTATGGGTCGTTACCGCATCAGTGGTGTTCCAGTTGTTGAAACACTTGAAAATCGTAAATTGGTTGGTATTTTGACAAACCGAGATCTTCGTTTTATTTCAGATTATAACCAACCAATCTCAAACCATATGACTAGTGAAAATCTTGTTACTGCTCCTGTGGGTACAGACCTTGCAACAGCTGAGAATATTCTTCAAGAACACCGTATTGAAAAACTTCCGTTGGTAGATGAAGAAGGTCGTCTTTCTGGCTTGATTACTATCAAAGATATTGAAAAAGTTATTGAGTTTCCAAATGCTGCTAAAGATGAGTTTGGTCGTCTTCTAGTTGCAGGTGCAGTAGGTGTTACTTCAGATACATTTGAACGTGCAGAGGCTCTTTTTGAGGCAGGAGCGGATGCGATTGTTATTGATACTGCACATGGTCATTCTGCAGGTGTCTTGCGTAAAATTGCTGAGATTCGTGCTCACTTCCCAGATCGTACTTTGATTGCTGGAAATATTGCTACTGCTGAAGGTGCACGTGCCCTTTATGAAGCAGGTGTAGATGTTGTCAAGGTTGGTATTGGCCCAGGTTCTATCTGTACTACTCGTGTGATTGCTGGTGTTGGTGTTCCGCAAGTAACAGCTATCTACGATGCTGCAGCTGTTGCGCGTGAATATGGTAAAACGATCATTGCTGACGGTGGAATCAAGTATTCTGGAGATATTGTAAAAGCCCTTGCTGCAGGTGGAAATGCAGTTATGCTTGGATCAATGTTTGCTGGAACTGATGAAGCTCCAGGCGAAACTGAAATCTTCCAAGGACGTAAGTTTAAGACTTACCGTGGTATGGGATCAATTGCTGCTATGAAGAAAGGTTCAAGCGATCGTTACTTCCAAGGTTCTGTCAATGAAGCAAACAAACTCGTTCCAGAAGGAATTGAAGGTCGTGTTGCTTATAAAGGAGCGGCAGCTGATATTGTCTTCCAAATGATTGGTGGTATTCGCTCTGGTATGGGTTACTGTGGTGCAGCTAACCTTAAAGAACTACACGATAATGCTCAATTTATTGAAATGTCTGGTGCTGGTTTGAAAGAGAGCCATCCTCATGATGTACAAATTACTAATGAGGCGCCAAATTATTCTATGTAAAAAACAATGAAAAGAACTCCCGTGAAAACAGGAGTTCTTTTACGATAGTGTCAATTTTAATTTACAGTAACTTTACCATCCTGAATAGTGAAGATACTTAGATTTTCTGGTAGATTTTGGAGATGATCTAAGCTTGTTGTTGTGATAAAGGTTTGGATTGAATGAGAAATCGTTTCTAATAATTTTAGTTGTCTAGTGTTGTCAAGTTCGCTCATAACATCGTCAAGTAGTAATATTGGAGATTCTGTAGTAATACTTTCCATTAACTCAATTTCTGCTAATTTTATAGAGAGGACGAGACTACGATGTTGACCTTGACTTCCAAAACTAGCATCCATCCCATTTATATAAAAAGAAATATCATCTCGATGAGGACCAACACCAGTATTCTTTTTAAATAAATCTCTGGATCTACTTTTTTCTAAAGCAATTTTGAAAGATTCGGATAAGTCTTCCTTGTCAGTTATCTTTACAGAAGATTGATAGAATATTGACAGTTCTTCAATCTGATTAGAAAGTTCAAAATGTTTCTTACGCCCAAATGATTCTAGTTTTTTTATGAAATCTAAGCGGTGATTCATTACACGACATCCATAATCAATTAGCTGATCATCTAAGACTGAAAGGAAGGTTTCATCTATTTTTTGAACTGATTTTAGATAAGTGTTTCTTTGTTTTAGGATGTGATTATAATTGGTTAAATCTGATAAATAGATTGGCTTAATTTGCCCAAGCTCCATATCAATGAATTTTCGTCGAATCGAAGGGGCTCCTTTAATTAGTTGTAAATCTTCAGGAGCAAATAAGACAACATTCATGTGTCCTACATAATCTGAAAGTCGTGCCTGTTTTAAGTGATTAACTTTTGTAACACGTCCTTTTTGTGTTAGTTCAATTTCGAGAGGAATAGATCCCGTTTTTTTCTGAACGAGACCTGAAAGATGAAGTTGTTCCTCATCAAAATGAATGAGATTTTTATCTGTTCGAGTTCGATGGCTACGTGTTAAGGCTAAAAAATAGATAGCCTCTAACATATTTGTTTTACCTTGTGCATTACGTCCTAAAAAGACATTTAATTTAGGATTAAAGTCTATTTTCGTCTCTTTGTAGTTACGAAAAGTTTTGAGAGATAGGTGTTGTAGCCACATGATTATCTACCAGGGAATCGTGGAGCTTGTTTGCTTTTTGGTGATGAAGCAGGTTTCGATTTGTCTTTTTTAACTCCCTTATTCATCTTTTTGACAAGTTTAGCGATCCGTTCTTTTTCAACTTTATCAGCTTGGTATTCATCTTGTTCTTCAGAAGTAGGTTGTGTCAACAAGATGTCAATGTTCATGTCAGGGATGTCAACTTTATCGCCAATACGAAGTTTTTTTCCACGACGACTCTCTAATTCCCTATTAAAGTAAACAGAATGTTCAGAGAGAAATGATTTAATAGCTCCTCCGCTATGTGTAATTCCAAGTTCTTTGAGTAGTGCTTGGAGGGTAATAAATTCTTCAAATAATTTGTATTCCATAATTCACCTCAATCTTTGGTATTATACCATATTTTCCTAAAAATAGTGAGAGAGACAGCGAGAAATGTAAGCGATTTTTATTTCAAAAGTGTTACAGGGAACAAGAAAATTTCAGGTTTTCGTGATATAATAGAAGTCTGTATATAAGGAGGTAAATCATGGAGTTAGTGCATGGAATTTCAACACATTTTATCCAATCAAAAAAGTTTAAAACAAACAAAATTACCGTGCGTTTTACCGCTCCATTATCCCTTGATACGATTGCAGGTCACATGTTGAGTGCAAGTATGCTAGAGACTGCTAATCAGATGTACCCCACTTCTCAAGATTTGAGGAGATACTTGGCCAGTCTATACGGTACAGATATGTCAACCAATTGTTTCAGAAGAGGGCAAAGCCACATTATAGAATTGACATTTACCTATGTTCGTGATGAGTTTTTAAGTAGGAAAAACGTGCTAACCTCTCAGATTTTGGAACTTGTAAAAGAAACTCTTTTTTCACCCGTAGTAGTTGATAATGGGTTTGATCCGGCCTTATTTGAAATTGAGAAAAAACAATTGCTAGCAAGTTTAGCAGCTGATATGGATGATTCTTTTTATTTTGCACATAAAGAATTGGATAAATTGTTTTTTCATGATGAACGTCTTCAATTGGAATATAGTGATTTACGAAATCGTATTTTAGCTGAAACTCCACAAAGTTCTTATTCTTGTTTCCAAGAATTTTTGGCCAATGATCGAATAGATTTCTTTTTCCTAGGTGATTTTAATGAGGTTGAAATTCAAAATGTATTAGAATCATTTGCCTTTAAAGCTCGAAAAGGAGATATGAAGGTTCAGTATTGTCAACCTTATTCCAATATCCTTCAGGAAGGTATGGTTCGGAAAAATGTGGGACAGTCTATTTTAGAGTTGGGATATTATTGCTCTGCTGAATATGGCGATGAGCAACATTTACCCATGATTGTAATGAATGGTTTACTTGGTGGATTTGCTCACTCTAAGCTCTTTACAAATGTCCGTGAAAATGCTGGATTAGCTTATACCATTTTAAGTCAACTCGATTTGTTTAGTGGATTCTTGAGAATGTATGCTGGTATCAATCGAGAAAATAGGAATCAGGCTCGAAAAATGATGAATAATCAATTACTTGATTTAAAAAAAGGTTATTTTACAGAGCTTGAGCTAGAGCAGACCAAGGAAATGATTCGTCGGTCTTTGTTGCTTTCTCAAGATAATCAAGGTTCATTGATTGAACGTGCTTATCAAAATGCCTTACTTGGGAAATCTTCAGCAGACTTTAAAAGTTGGATTGCAAAACTCGAGCAAGTTGACAAAGATGCTATTTGTAGAGCAGCTAATAATGTGAAACTACAGGCGATTTACTTTATGGAAGGAATAGAATGACAAAGGTTGTTTTTGAAGAAAAATACTATCCAGCTGTAAAAGAAATGATTTATCGAACTCGTTTGGCCAACGGATTGACAGTTGCTCTTTTGCCTAAAAAGGAATTTAAAGAGGTTTACGGGAGTGTAACTGTACAATTTGGTTCGGTAGATACGCTTGTCACAGAAGTTGACGGAGATGTAAAAGAATATCCTGCGGGAATTGCTCATTTTCTTGAACATAAATTATTTGAGAGAGAAGATTCTAGCGATTTGATGTCGGCTTTTACGAGTCTAGGTGCAGATAGTAATGCCTTTACAAGCTTTACAAAAACAAGCTATCTTTTTTCAGCAACGGATCATTTTTTAGAAAATTTAGATTTACTTGATGAATTGGTAACATCAGCACATTTTACTGAAGATTCCATTTTAAGAGAGCAGGATATTATTCAGCAAGAACGAGAAATGTATCAAGATGATCCAGATTCGTGTTTATTCTTTTCAACCTTAGCGAATTTGTATCCAGGTACACCTTTAGCGACGGATATAGTTGGAAGTGAGGAGTCCATTTCCCAAATAAATCTAACTAATTTGCAAGAAAATTTTGCAAGATTTTACAAACCTGTAAACATGTCTCTGTTTTTAGTTGGTGATTTTGATGTGGAGCGAGTACAGGACTATTTTGAAAGCAAAGAACTGAAAGATTCAGATTTTCAGGAAGTAGCAAGAGAAAAGTTGTTTTTACAGCCTGTAAAGCCAACAGATAGTATGAGAATAGAAGTATCTTCTCCCAAACTAGCGATTGGAGTTAGAGGTAAGCGAGAAGTTTCTGAAGCGGATTGCTATCGACATCATATTTTATTAAAATTATTGTTTGCAATGATGTTTGGTTGGACTTCGGATCGTTTTCAAAAATTATATGAATCAGGTAAAATTGATGCGTCCTTATCTCTTGAAATTGAAGTAACAAGTCGTTTTCATTTTGTTATGTTGACAATGGATACGAAAGAGCCAGTTGCTTTATCCCATCAATTTAGGAAGGCCATTCGTAATTTTACAAAGGATTTAGATATTACAGAGGATCATTTAGATATTATCAAAAGAGAGATGTTTGGAGAATTTTTCAGTAGCATGAACTCTCTTGAATTTATTGCAACGCAATATGATGCTTTTGAAAATGGTGAGACAATTTTTGATTTGCCGAAAATTTTACAGGAAATTACTTTAGAGGATGTCCTTGATGCTGGACATCATTTAATAGATGATGGTGACATAGTTGATTTTACAATATTCCCATCGTAGTAACCTATTATAATAGACACTAGAAAGAAGGGATGACAAGTATGAGAAAAAAAACAATTGGAGAGGTTTTACGATTAGCTAGAATCAATCAGGGATTGAGTTTAGATGAATTGCAGAAAAAGACAGAAATCCAGTTAGATATGTTGGAAGCAATGGAAGCAGATGATTTCGATCAACTTCCAAGTCCTTTTTACACACGTTCTTTCTTGAGAAAATATGCATGGGCTGTTGAGTTAGATGACCAAATTGTCTTGGATGCTTATGATTCTGGGAGTATGATTACTTATGAGGAAGTAGATGTTGATGAAGACGAGTTGACAGGGCGCAGACGTTCAAGTAAGAAAAATAAGAAAAAACCATCCTTTTTACCTTTATTTTATTTTATCCTTTTTGCCTTATCTATTTTAATTTTTGTGACCTATTATGTTTGGAACTATATTCAAACTCAACCAGAGGGGCCTTCTCTTTCTAATTACAGTGTGGTTCAATCAACAAGTTCAATAAGTTCAACTAGCTCTGTTCCCCACTCCTCAAGTAGTAGTTCATCTAGCAGTTCTTCTAGTATAGAATCAGCTATAAGTGTATCAGGTGAAGGAAATCATGTAGAAATCGCTTATAAGACAAGTAAGGAAACAGTTAAATTGCAATTGGCAGTTTCAGATGTTACAAGTTGGGTCAGCGTTTCAGAAAGCGAACTTGAGGGCGGTGTAACCTTATCGCCAGAGAAGAAAAGTGCAGAAGCAACAGTTGCAACTAAAAGTCCTGTAACAATTACCTTAGGTGTTGTAAAAGGTGTTGCTTTGACAGTAGATAATCAGACTGTTGATTTATCGAAATTAACAGCTCAGACTGGACAAATCACTGTAACCTTTACTAAAAATTAAGGAAAAACGAATGAAAAAAGAACAAATTCCCAATCTTTTAACAATAGGTCGAATTCTCTTTATACCTATTTTTATCTTTATTTTAACGATAGGAAATTCGATAGAGAGTCATATAGTGGCAGCTATTATCTTTGCTATTGCTAGTATTACAGATTATTTAGATGGATATTTAGCTCGTAAATGGAATGTGGTCAGTAATTTTGGTAAATTTGCAGATCCTATGGCGGATAAGTTACTAGTTATGTCGGCTTTTATTATGCTGATTGAGTTAGGTATGGCTCCAGCTTGGATTGTTGCAGTGATCATCTGTCGTGAGTTGGCTGTGACAGGTTTAAGGCTTTTATTGGTTGAAACTGGTGGAACAGTTTTAGCAGCAGCAATGCCTGGAAAAATTAAAACTTTTAGTCAGATGTTTGCCATTATTTTCTTGCTATTACATTGGACTTTGCTTGGTCAAGTTCTACTTTATGTAGCCTTGTTTTTCACTATCTACTCTGGCTATGATTATTTCAAGGGTAGTGCCTATGTATTTAAAGGGACATTTGGTTCGAAATGAAATCAATAATTGATGTAAAAAATCTTTCTTTTCGTTATAAGGAAAGTCAAGAATACTATGATGTGAAGGATATTACGTTTCACGTGAAACGTGGAGAATGGCTTTCGATTGTAGGGCATAATGGTAGTGGTAAATCAACGACGGTTCGATTAATTGATGGCTTACTGGAAGCAGAATCTGGAGAGATTGTAATAGATGGTCAACGGTTGACTGAGGAAAATGTTTGGAAAATACGTCGTCAAATCGGTATGGTTTTTCAAAATCCAGACAATCAATTTGTTGGAGCGACTGTTGAAGATGATGTAGCCTTTGGTTTGGAAAATCAGGGTCTTTCTCGTCAAGAAATGAAAAAGAGAGTGGAGGAAGCTCTAGATTTGGTTGGCATGTTGGACTTTAAAAAGAGAGAGCCGGCGCGTCTATCAGGTGGCCAAAAACAACGTGTGGCCATTGCAGGTGTTGTAGCCCTAAGACCAGCTATTTTAATCTTAGATGAAGCAACGAGTATGTTGGACCCTGAGGGGCGTAGAGAACTGATTGAGACAGTACAGGGAATTCGGAAAGACTATGATATGACGGTCATTTCTATTACCCATGATTTGGAAGAAGTTGCCATGAGTGACCGCGTATTGGTCATGAAAAAAGGGGAAATTGAATCAACTAGTAGCCCAAGAGAACTTTTCTCTCGAAATGATTTAGATCAAATTGGATTAGACGATCCTTTTGCCAATCAAGTAAAATATTCTTTGAGCCAGAATGGCTATGATTTACCTGAAAATTATTTGACAGAAAGTGAGCTAGAGGATAAATTATGGGAATTGCTCTAGAAAATGTGAGTTTTACATATCAAGAAGGGACTCCCTTAGCTTCAACAGCTTTGTCGGATGTTTCTTTGACGATTGAAGATGGTTCTTATACGGCTTTAATTGGGCACACAGGTAGTGGTAAATCAACTATTTTACAACTCTTAAATGGTTTATTGGTGCCAAGTCAAGGGAGTGTGAGGGTTTTTGATACCTTAATCACCTCGACTTCTAAAAATAAAGATATTCGTCAAATTAGAAAACAGGTTGGCTTGGTATTTCAGTTTGCTGAAAATCAGATCTTTGAAGAAACAGTTTTGAAGGACGTTGCTTTTGGACCACAAAATTTTGGAGTTTCTGAAGAAGATGCGGAGCAGATTGCGCGTGAAAAACTGGCTCTGGTTGGAATTGATGAATCACTTTTTGATCGCAGTCCGTTTGAGCTATCAGGTGGACAAATGAGACGTGTCGCCATTGCAGGCATACTTGCCATGGAACCAGCCATATTAGTCTTAGATGAGCCCACAGCAGGCCTAGATCCCATGGGAAGAAAAGAGCTGATGAATTTGTTCAAAAAACTCCACCAGTCAGGGATGACAATTGTCTTGGTAACGCATTTGATGGATGATGTTGCTGAATATGCGAATCAAGTCTATGTGATGGAAAAGGGACGTTTGGTGAAGGGTGGTAAACCAAGTGATGTCTTTCAAGATGTTGTCTTTATGGAAGAAGTGCAGTTGGGAGTACCTAAAATTACGGCCTTTTGTAAACGATTGGTGGATAGAGGCGTGTCATTTAAACGATTACCGATTAAGATAGAGGAGTTCAAGGAGTCGCTAAATGGATAGTATGATTTTGGGGCGTTATATCCCAGGGGATTCGATTGTTCACCGATTGGATCCACGTAGCAAATTGCTTGCTATGATGCTACTGATTTTGATTGTGTTTTGGGCTAATAACCCCTTGACGAATCTGATTCTTTTTATAGCGACAGGGATATTTATTGCCTTGTCAGGAGTATCTCTTTCATTTTTTATTCAGGGCTTGAAGTCTATGTTTTTCTTGATTGCCTTCACAACTATTTTTCAACTATTTTTCATTTCTAATGGGAATGTTTTATTTGAGTTTTCGTTTGTGAGAATCACGGATTATGCTTTGCAACAAGCTGGAATTATTTTTTGTCGTTTTGTATTGATTATTTTCTTTTCAACTTTGTTAACCTTAACGACCATGCCCTTAAGTTTAGCATCAGCTGTCGAAGCTTTGTTAGCGCCTTTAAAGCGTGTGAAAGTTCCAGTTCATGAAATTGGATTGATGCTGTCCATGAGTCTACGTTTTGTCCCAACATTAATGGATGATACGACGCGGATTATGAATGCGCAGAAAGCGCGTGGAGTGGATTTTGGTGAAGGAAGCATTGTTCAAAAAGTAAAGGCGATGATTCCCATTTTGATTCCTCTTTTTGCAACAAGTTTAAAACGTGCGGATTCCTTGGCTATCGCTATGGAAGCGCGTGGTTATCAGGGTGGAAAAGGCAGAAGTCAATACCGACAATTGAAATGGACTCTAAAGGATACGCTGACCATTCTTGTTATTATCGTACTTGGTTGTTGCTTATTTTTCTTAAAATCTTAGTAGCTTTCAGGAATTGATAAAAAAGTTACTGTAACAGTTCTTGATATAAAGGTAGGGATATGAACCGTTTTAAAAAATCAAAATATGTCATTATTGTTTTTGTCACTGTTCTGCTTGTCTTAGCTCTCTTAGCGACGACTTATTCAAGTACAATTGTGACAAAATTAGGAGATGGAATCTCATTGGTTGATAGGGTTGTGCAAAAACCTTTTCGGTGGTTTGATTCTGTCAAATCAGATTTGGCTCATTTGACACGAGCATATAATGAAAATGAAAGTTTGAAGAAACAGCTTTACCAGTTAGAAGTCAAATCAAATGAGGCGGAAAGTTTAAAGACGGAAAATGAACAACTGCGTCAATTGCTTGATATGAAGTCTAAATTGCAAGCCACAAAGACTTTGGCAGCAGATGTTATTATGCGTTCTCCGGTATCTTGGAAGCAGGAGTTGACCTTGGATGCAGGTAGATCAAAAGGTGCTTCTGAGAATATGTTAGTAATTGCAAACGGTGGTTTGATTGGGAGTGTTTCAAAAGTGGAGGACAACTCTACTATGGTCAACCTTCTGACAAATACGGAAAATGCTGATAAGATTTCTGTTAAAATTCAACACGGCACTACCACAATTTATGGTATTATTGTTGGCTACGACAAGGAAAATGAAGTTCTTAAAATTAGCCAATTAAATAGTAATAGCGATATTAGTTCAGGCGATAAGGTGACAACGGGTGGATTAGGAAACTTTAATGTTGCGGATATTCCTGTTGGTGAAGTGGTTGCCACAACGCATAGTACAGACTATTTGACACGAGAAGTAACTGTTAAATTGAGTGCAGATACTCATAATGTGGATGTGATAGAATTAGTGGGGAATTCATAATGAGACAGTTGAAGCAGGTTGGAGTATTTTTATTGCTTCCTTTCTTTGTTCTAATTGACGCCCATATTAGCCAGCTTCTGGGCTCATTTTTCCCCCATGTACATTTGGCTAGTCATTTTCTGTTTCTATTTCTCTTATTTGAGACGATAGAAGTATCAGAGTATCTCTATCTAGTCTATTGTTTTGTTATAGGCTTGGTTTATGATGTTTACTTTTTCCATCTAATAGGGATTGCAACTCTCTTATTTATCTTATTGGGAGCCTTCCTTCATAAATTGAATAGTGTTATTTTGTTGAATCGTTGGACAAGAATGCTAGCTATGATTGTGCTGACATTCCTGTTTGAAATGGGTAGTTATCTTTTGGCTTTTATGGTAGGGTTGACAGTAGATAACATGTCTATTTTTATAGTCTATAGCTTGGTACCAACGATGATTTTAAATTTTTTATGGATTACTGTTTTTCAATTTATTTTTGAAAAATATTATCTATAAGAACGACATATAAATGTAACAAAGGCGTAATATTTATTGGAGTTTTTTTTGGTATACTAGTATTGTCTTAAACAGAAGGAGTATTTATTAACCATGAAGAAAAAAATCTTAGCCTCGCTTTTATTAAGTACAGTAATGGTTTCCCAGGCAGCAGTATTGACGACTGCCCATGCAGAAACGACTGATGATAAAATTGCTGCTCAAGATAATAAAATTAGTAACTTAACAGCACAACAAGAAGAAGCACAAAAACAAGTTGATCAAATTCAGGAGCAAGTATCTGCTATTCAAGCAGAGCAATCTAACTTGCAATCTGAAAATGATAGATTACAAGCAGAATCTAAGAAACTCGAGGGTGAGATTACAGAACTTTCCAAAAACATTGTTTCTCGTAACCAATCTTTGGAAAAACAAGCTCGTAGTGCTCAAACAAATGGAGCTGCAACTAGCTATATCAATACCATTGTAAACTCAAAATCAATTACAGAAGCTATTTCACGTGTTACTGCAATGAGTGAAATCGTATCTGCGAACAACAAAATGTTAGAACAACAAAAGGCAGATAAAAAAGCTATTTCTGAAAAACAAGTAGCAAATAATGATGCTATCAATACTGTAATTGCTAATCAACAAAAATTAGCTGATGATGCTCAAGCATTGACTACGAAACAGGCAGAACTAAAGGCTGCTGAATTGAGTCTTGCTGCTGAGAAAGCGACAGCTGAAGGGGAAAAAGCAAGTCTATTAGAGCAAAAAGCAGCAGCTGAGGCAGAGGCTCGTGCAGCTGCGGCAGCAGAAGCAGCTTATAAAGAAAAACAAGCTAGCCAACAACAGTCAGTACTTGCTTCAGGTAATACAAACCTAACAGCACAGGTACAAGCAGTATCTGAATCTGCAGTAGCACCTGTTCAGGCTAAAGTACGTCCAACATATAACACAAATGCCTCAACTTATCCAATTGGTGAATGTACATGGGGAGTTAAAACATTAGCACCTTGGGCTGGAGACTATTGGGGTAATGGAGCACAGTGGGCCACAAGTGCAGCAGCAGCAGGTTTCCGTACAGGTTCAACACCTCAAGTTGGAGCAATTGCATGTTGGAACGATGGTGGATATGGTCACGTAGCGGTTGTTACAGCTGTTGAATCAACAACACGTATCCAAGTATCAGAATCAAATTATGCTGGGAATCGTACAATTGGAAATCACCGTGGATGGTTCAATCCAACAACGACTTCTGAAGGTTTTGTAACATATATTTATGCAGACTAATTATAGAGGGACTCGAATAGAGCCCTCTTTTCAGATTTTACCAGAGACAATAACTATTAAAAATCCCATCAAAATAGCTTGAAAATATCGAAAAAGTATGGTAGAATAAAAATTGTCGTATGAACGATAATACTCATTCTTGATGAATTGTGAAGCAGTTGCCCTTGGGTCGTTTTGCGAGTTGAAGTCAAGAAGAGGAAAAAAACAAAAAGGAGAAATACTCATGGCAGTAATTTCAATGAAACAACTTCTTGAGGCTGGTGTACACTTTGGTCACCAAACTCGTCGCTGGAACCCTAAGATGGCTAAGTACATCTTTACAGAGCGTAACGGAATCCACGTTATCGACTTGCAACAAACTGTAAAATATGCTGACCAAGCATACGACTTCATGCGTGATGCAGCAGCTAACGATGCAGTTGTATTGTTCGTTGGTACTAAGAAACAAGCAGCTGATGCAGTTGCTGAAGAAGCAGTACGTTCAGGTCAATACTTCATCAACCACCGTTGGTTGGGTGGAACTCTTACAAACTGGGGAACAATCCAAAAACGTATCGCTCGTTTGAAAGAAATCAAACGTATGGAAGAAGATGGAACTTTCGAAGTTCTTCCTAAGAAAGAAGTTGCACTTCTTAACAAACAACGTGCGCGTCTTGAAAAATTCTTGGGTGGTATCGAAGATATGCCTCGTATCCCAGATGTGATGTACGTAGTTGACCCACATAAAGAGCAAATCGCTGTTAAAGAAGCTAAAAAATTGGGAATCCCAGTTGTAGCGATGGTTGACACCAATACTGATCCAGATGATATTGATGTAATCATCCCAGCTAACGATGACGCTATCCGTGCTGTTAAATTGATCACAGCTAAATTGGCTGACGCTATCATCGAAGGACGTCAAGGTGAGGATGCAGTAGCAGTTGAAGCAGAATTTGCAGCTTCAGAAACTCAAGCAGATTCAATTGAAGAAATCGTTGAAGTTGTAGAAGGCGACAACGCTTAATTTATATAAATAGTAATTACCTAGGAGGGCGGGGCTTAGCCCGGCTCTCCTATTTTTAAAAAATATAGGAGAATCAAAATGGCAGAAATTACAGCTAAACTTGTAAAAGAGTTGCGTGAAAAATCTGGTGCCGGTGTTATGGACGCTAAAAAAGCGCTTGTAGAAACAGACGGTGACATCGAAAAAGCGATTGAATTGCTTCGTGAAAAAGGTATGGCTAAGGCAGCTAAGAAAGCTGACCGTGTTGCTGCAGAAGGTTTGACTGGTGTTTATGTTGACGGTAACATTGCAGCAGTTGTTGAAGTAAATGCTGAAACTGACTTCGTTGCGAAAAACGCTCAATTTGTTGAGTTGGTAAACGCAACAGCTAAAGCAATCGTTGAAGGAAAACCAGCTAACAACGAAGAAGCTCTTGCTTTGACAATGCCTTCAGGTGAAACTCTTGAAGCTGCATACGTATCTGCAACAGCAACTATCGGAGAAAAAATCTCATTCCGTCGCTTTGCTTTGATTGAAAAAACAGATGCACAACACTTCGGAGCATACCAACACAACGGTGGACGTATCGGTGTTATCTCTGTAATCGAAGGTGGAGACGAAGCACTTGCTAAACAAATTTCAATGCACATCGCAGCGATGAAACCAACAGTTCTTTCATACAAAGAATTGGATGAGCAATTTGTTAAAGATGAGTTGGCACAATTGAACCACGTTATCGACCAAGATAACGAAAGCCGTGCAATGGTTAACAAACCAGCTCTTCCACACTTGAAATATGGATCAAAAGCTCAATTGACTGATGATGTTATTGCTCAAGCTGAAGCTGACATCAAAGCTGAGTTGGCTGCAGAAGGCAAACCAGAAAAAATCTGGGATAAAATTATCCCAGGTAAAATGGATCGCTTCATGCTTGACAACACTAAAGTTGACCAAGCTTACACACTTCTTGCACAAGTTTACATCATGGATGATAGCAAGACAGTTGAAGCATACCTTGAATCAGTTAACGCTTCAGTAGTTGAGTTCGCTCGCTTTGAAGTTGGTGAAGGTATCGAAAAAGCTGCAAACGACTTCGAAGCTGAAGTTGCAGCTACAATGGCAGCAGCCTTGAATAACTGATTATAGAAAGGAAGTAAATTTGCTTCCTTTTTTCTATGCAGTCGATCCCTATAGGGAGAGCTTCCTATTTTTAAGGTAAAAATAAAAAACCCTATAATAAGGGCCAATTGTATTTAGGAGACTAAACTTCAAATTCATAGAGTGCTGTAGAGAGATAACGTTCACCGTTATCTGGTGCTAGAGCAAGGACCTTTTTACCTGTACCTAATTTTTTGGCAACCTCGATGGCTCCGTAGATAGCTGCAGCTGAAGAAATCCCTACAAGGAAGCCTTCTTTTCCACCAATTTCACGTCCGAGTGCAAGAGCATCATCTGATGTTACACGAACAATACCATCATAGGCGTTTGTATCAAGTGTATCAGGAATAAATCCAGCTGAGATACCTTGAATTTTGTGAGGACCAGGTTTTTCACCAGATAGAATAGCAGATTCATCTGCTTCCACTGCATAAACTTGAATGTTTGAATTTGCTGATTTGAGTGCATGAGAAACACCAGAAATTGTTCCACCAGTACCCACTCCAGCAACAAAGGCATCTAGTCCATCTTTACCGAAAGCAGCTAGTATTTCAGCTCCTGTTGTTCTTTCGTGTACTTCTGGATTTGCTGGATTGTCAAATTGAAGAGGAAGGAAACCATCACGTTCAGCAGCGATTTCTTGAGCCTTAGCAATAGCACCTTTCATTCCTTCGCTACCAGGAGTAAGGACGAGTTCAGCACCATAGGCTTGGATAATCTTACGTCGTTCCACACTCATAGTTTCAGGCATAACGATAACAACTTTATACCCTTTAGCAGCCCCTACCCATGAAAGTCCAATACCAGTGTTTCCACTTGTTGCTTCAACAATAGTAGAACCAGGTTTCAGAATACCGTCTTGTTCAGCTTTTTCAATCATGCTAAGAGCAATACGGTCTTTTACAGAAGAACCAGGGTTAAATGCTTCAAGTTTTACATAGACATCTGCAGCACCTTCTGGCACAATGTTGTTTAGTTTAACAATCGGAGTTTGACCGATTAGTTCAGTAATGTTGTTATAAATAGACATATGAATACCTCTTTGTATAAGATATTTCTAGTATAACGCTAACTATACCATTTGTAAAATATAGAAATCCTATCGGAGCGATAGGATTTTTTTATATCACAGGTCTAAGCCATTAATTTTTAAGCGATTGTGATAGGCTAATTCTAGTAAATAGGTGTAAAGGAGAACGCTATCCGTTTTCTTTTTGAATTGCTTCATTTTCTAGTAAGTCTTGGCAAGCGCCTTTTTATGTTGCTAATTAAAGTAGCGGTGAAAATATCAGCGAAACACTGTATTATCTATTGTTTACACTAAGTTTACAGGAACTTCAACTTCTCGTAAACCTTGATCAGTTAAAGTGACTTTTCCATTAAAAAACTCTATAAGTGAAGCTTTAATAGTTTCTTTTTCTTCTTTATCAACATAAATCATCGTATCGACTTGATCTGTAAAGTTTGTATCCAGCTCCATGAGATTATGTTCTTTAAGGAAGTTATTATATTCTTGGTACTGAGCGTAAGACATTTGAATAGCAATGCCCGCCTGTTCCTTTATTTCAATGATGCCAATTTCTTTGACAGCTAAGGCAACACTGCCAGCGTAAGCACGAATCAATCCTCCAGCGCCTAGTTTAATGCCACCAAAGTAGCGTGTCACGACTACACAGAGATTGGTGAGATTGTGATTTTCTAGTACTCCAAGCATGGGAACGCCAGCAGTACCACTAGGCTCACCATCATCACTTGTCCGTTTGATTTCACTACGTTCCCCAATAATGAAGGCAGAGCAGTTGTGCGTAGCTTTGTAGTGCTCTTTCTTGATGGCAGTAATGAAGTCACGAGCCTCTTCTTCGCTATAAACACGCTTGGCATGACAGATAAAGCGGGATTTTTTGATTTCTTCTTGGACTTGTCCGTCCTCTTTAATTGTTCTAAATTCCATGATTTAATTGTACTAAAAAATCATCTAAAGTGCTAGTTTTTACGAATAAAGAAGTATGAAAGTAAATCCAAATTATCTCGGTCGTTTATTTACTGAGAATGAATTAACAGAAGAAGAACGTCAGTTGGCGGAGAAACTTCCAGCAATGAGAAAGGAGAAGGGGAAACTTTTCTGTCAACGTTGTAATAGTACTGTTCTAGAAGAATGGTATTTGCCCATCGGTGCTTACTATTGTCGAGAGTGCTTGCTGATGAAGCGAGTCAGAAGTGATCAAACTTTATACTATTTTCCGCAGGAGGATTTTCCGAAGCAAGATGTTCTCAAATGGCGCGGCCAATTAACTCCTTTTCAAGAGAAGGTGTCAGAGGGACTACTTCAAGCAGTAGACAAGCAAAAGCCAACCTTAGTTCATGCGGTAACAGGAGCTGGAAAGACAGAAATGATTTATCAAGTAGTGGCTAAAGTGATTAATGGAGGTGGTGCAGTGTGTTTGGCTAGTCCTCGCATAGATGTTTGTTTGGAGCTGTATAAGCGCCTGCAACAGGATTTTTCTTGCGGAATAGCTTTGCTACATGGAGAATCGGAACCTTATTTTCGAACACCACTAGTTGTTGCGACGACCCATCAGTTATTGAAGTTTTATCAAGCTTTTGATTTGCTGATAGTGGATGAAGTAGATGCTTTTCCTTATGTTGATAATCCCACGCTTTACCACGCTGTCAAGAATAGTGTAAAGGAGAATGGATTGAGAATCTTTTTAACAGCGACTTCGACCAATGAGTTAGATAAAAAGGTCCGTTTAGGAGAACTAAAAAGACTGAGTTTACCGAGACGGTTTCATGGAAATCCGTTGATTATTCCAAAACCAATTTGGTTATCGGATTTTAATCGCTACTTAGATAAGAAGTGTTTGTCGCCAAAGTTAAAGTCCTATATTGATAAGCAGAGAAAGACAGCTTATCCGTTACTTATTTTTGCTTCAGAAATTAAGAAAGGGGAGCAGTTAAAAGAAATCTTACAGGAGCAATTTCCAAATGAGAAAATTGGCTTTGTATCTTCTGTAACAGAGGATCGATTAGAGCAAGTACAAGCTTTTCGAGATGGGGAGCTGACAATACTTATCAGTACGACAATCTTGGAGCGTGGAGTTACATTCCCTTGTGTGGATGTTTTCGTAGTAGAGGCCAATCATCGTTTGTTTACCAAGTCTAGTTTGATTCAAATTGGTGGACGAGTTGGACGAAGTATGGATAGACCGACAGGAGATTTGCTTTTCTTCCATGATGGGTTAAATGCTTCAATTAAGAAGGCGATTAAGGAAATTCAGATGATGAATAAGGAGGCTGGTCTATGAAGTGCTTGTTATGTGAGCAGACTATGAAGACTGTTTTAACTTTTAGTAGTCTCTTACTTCTGAAGAATGATGCCTCCTGTCTTTGTTTAGATTGTGATTCTACTTTTGAGAGGATTGGAGAAGAGCACTGTCCAAACTGTATGAAAATAAGATTGTCAACAAAGTGTCAAGGTTGTCAATTTTGGTGTAAAGAAGGAGTTGAAGTCAGTCATAGAGCGATTTTTACTTACAATCAAGCTATGAAGGATTTTTTCAGTCGGTATAAGTTTGATGGAGACTTCCTTTTAAGAAAAGTGTTTGCTTCAGTTTTAAGTGAGGAGTTAAAAAAGTACAAAGAGTATCAATTTGTAGTCATTCCCCTAAGTCCTGATAGATATGTTAACAGAGGATTTAATCAGGTTGAGGGCTTGGTAGAGGCAGCAGGTTTTTCGTATCTGGATTTACTAGGGAAAAGAGAAGAGAGAGCCAGTTCTTCTAAAAATCGTTCAGAACGCTTGGGGACAGAACTTCCTTTCTTTATAAAAAGTGGAGTCACTATTCCTAAAAAAATCCTACTTATAGATGATATCTATACTACAGGAGCAACTATAAATCGTGTCAAGAAACTGTTGGAAGAAGCTGGTGCTAAGGATGTAAAAACATTTTCCCTTGTAAGATGAGGAAAAAATTTGCAAAAATAGAATGAAAGCGTTATAATAAAATCATAAAAACAAAAATGTTTAGAAAGAAGGTACTCATATGATTAAATATAGTATACGTGGTGAAAACCTAGAAGTAACAGAAGCAATTCGTGATTATGTAGTTTCTAAACTCGAAAAGATCGAAAAGTATTTTCAAGCTGAACAAGAGTTGGATGCTCGAGTTAACTTGAAGGTGTATCGTGAAAAAACTGCTAAAGTGGAAGTAACGATTCCGCTTGGCTCTATTACTCTTCGTGCAGAAGATGTATCTCAAGATATGTATGGTTCAATTGACCTTGTAACTGATAAAATTGAACGTCAGATTCGTAAAAATAAAACAAAAATCGAGCGTAAAAATAAAAATAAGGTAGCAACTGGTCAATTATTTACAGATGCTTTGGTGGAAGATTCAAATGTTGTCCAGTCTAAAGTTGTTCGTTCAAAACAAATTGATTTAAAACCAATGGATTTGGAAGAAGCAATTCTACAAATGGATTTATTGGGGCATGATTTCTTTATCTATGTGGATGTTGAAGATCAGACAACCAATGTGATTTATCGTCGTGAGGATGGCGAAATTGGTTTGTTAGAGGTTAAAGAATCTTAATTTCAATATGTGTAAAGGTAGGTTTACTGAATTGTAAACTACCTTTTTCTTATAATTGATAGAATTACTGATTACACTTTTAAAAAGTCGCTTTTTGAGGGGTATTATGGTATAATGGGTGCCAAGAGGTTTTGAATGAAAAAATTTTATGTAAGTCCAATTTTTCCTATTCTAGTAGGATTGATTGCGTTTGGAGTCTTATCCACTTTCATTATTTTTGTTAATAATAATCTGTTGACGGTTTTCATTTTGTTTCTTTTTGTAGGAGGCTATGTTTTTTTATTTAAGAAACTGAGAGTGCATTATACAAGGAGTGATGTAGAACAGATACAGTATGTAAACCACCAAGCGGAAGAAAGTTTGACATCTCTATTGGAACAGATGCCTGTAGGTGTTATGAAATTGAATTTATCTTCTGGAGAGGTTGAGTGGTTTAATCCCTATGCTGAATTGATTTTGACCAAGGAAGATGGCGATTTTGATTTAGAAGCTGTTCAAACGATTATCAAGGCTTCAGTAGGAAATCCGTCTACTTATGCTAAGCTGGGTGAGAAGCGTTATGCTGTTCATATGGATTCTTCTTCCGGTGTTTTGTATTTTGTAGATGTATCCAGGGAGCAAGCCATAACAGATGAATTAGTAACGAGTCGACCAGTGATTGGAGTTGTGTCTGTGGATAATTATGATGATTTGGAGGATGCAACTTCTGAGTCAGATATTAGTCAAATCAATAGTTTTGTAGCTAATTTTATATCAGAGTTTTCAGAAAAATACATGATGTTTTCTCGTCGGGTAAGTATGGATCGATTTTATCTATTTACTGACTATACGGTGCTTGAGGGCTTGATGAATGATAAATTTTCTGTTATTGATGCTTTCAGAGCAGAGTCGAAACAGAGGCAGTTGCCCTTGACCTTAAGTATGGGATTTTCTTATGGCGATGGAAATCATGATGAAATAGGGAAAGTTGCTTTGCTCAACTTGAACTTGGCTGAAGTACGTGGTGGCGACCAGGTGGTTGTCAAGGAGAATGATGAAACGAAAAATCCAGTCTACTTTGGCGGTGGGTCGGCTGCGTCCATCAAGCGCACTCGTACCCGTACTCGATCAATGATGACAGCCATATCTGATAAGATTCGTAGTGTGGATCAAGTGTTTGTAGTTGGGCATAGAAATTTAGATATGGATGCTTTGGGCTCTGCTGTAGGTATGCAGTTGTTCGCCAGCAATGTGATTGAAAATAGCTATGCTCTTTATGACGAAGAACAAATGTCTCCAGATATTGAACGAGCTGTTTCATTCTTAGAAAAAGAAGGAGTTACGAAGTTGTTGTCTGTTAAGGATGCAATGGGGATGGTGACCAATCGTTCTTTGTTGATTCTTGTAGACCATTCAAAGACAGCCTTAACATTATCAAAAGAATTTTATGATTTATTTACCCAAACTATTGTTATTGACCACCACAGAAGGGATCAGGATTTTCCAGATAATGCAGTTATCACTTATATCGAAAGTGGTGCAAGTAGTGCCAGTGAGTTGATAACGGAGTTGATTCAGTTCCAAAATTCTAAGAAAAATCGTTTGAGTCGTATGCAAGCAAGTGTCTTGATGGCTGGTATGATGTTGGATACTAAAAATTTCACCTCACGAGTGACTAGTCGGACATTTGATGTTGCTAGCTATCTCAGAACGCGCGGAAGTGATAGTATTGCTATCCAAGAAATCGCTGCGACAGATTTTGAAGAATATCGTGAGGTCAATGAACTGATTTTACAGGGGCGTAAATTAGGTTCAGATGTACTAATAGCAGAGGCTAAGGACACGAAATGCTATGATACAGTTGTTATTAGTAAGGCAGCAGATGCCATGTTAGCTATGTCAGGTATTGAAGCGAGTTTTGTTCTTGCGAAAAATACACAAGGCTTTATATCCATCTCAGCTCGGAGTCGTAGTAAACTGAATGTGCAACGGATTATGGAAGAGTTAGGCGGTGGAGGTCACTTTAATTTGGCAGCAGCTCAAATTAAAGATTTAACCTTGTCAGAAGCAGGTGAAAAACTGACAGAAATTGTATTAAATGAAATAAAGGAAAAGGAGAAAGAAGAATGAAAGTAATCTTTTTAGCAGATGTTAAAGGAAAAGGTAAAAAAGGCGAAATTAAGGAAGTACCAACAGGGTATGCGCAAAACTTTCTTATCAAAAAGAACCTAGCAAAAGAAGCGACTGCTCAAGCTGTAGGTGAACTTCGTGGTAAACAAAAATCTGAAGAGAAAGCTCACGCTGAGATGATTGCAGAAGCAAAAGCAATTAAAGCCCAGCTTGAAGCAGAAGAAACGGTTGTAGAATTTGTTGAAAAAGTTGGTCCAGATGGTCGTACCTTTGGTTCTATTACCAATAAGAAGATTGCAGAAGAATTGCAAAAGCAATTTGGAATTAAGATTGATAAACGTCATATTCAAGTACAAGCTCCGATTCGAGCGGTTGGTTTGATTGATGTGCCAGTGAAAATCTATCAAGATATCACAAGTGTAATCAATCTTCGTGTGAAAGAAGGATAAGTTTACACCTTCTTGACAAGATTGTAAAAGGAAGGGAAGCCTGATGGCAGAAGTAGAAGAGTTACGAGTACAACCTCAAGATATCTTAGCTGAGCAATCTGTTTTGGGGGCTATCTTTATTGATGAGAGTAAACTTGTTTTTGTGCGAGAATACATTGAGTCTCGGGACTTTTTTAAGTATGCCCATCGTTTGATTTTCCAAGCCATGGTCGATTTATCCGATCGTGGTGATGCCATAGATGCAACAACGGTTCGCACCATTCTTGATAATCAAGGGGATTTACAGAATATTGGTGGCCTGTCTTACCTAGTTGAGATTGTCAATTCTGTGCCAACTTCTGCTAATGCGGAGTATTATGCTAAAATCGTTGCAGAAAAGGCTATGTTACGGCGATTAATCGCTAAGTTGACAGAGTCTGTCAACCAAGCTTACGAAGCGTCGCAACCAGCTGATGAAATCATTGCTCAGGCAGAAAAAGGCCTGATTGATGTCAGTGAAAATGCTAATCGAAGCGGGTTTAAGAACATTCGAGATGTGTTGAATGTCAACTTTGGAAATCTGGAAGCTCGCTCGCAACAAACGACCGATATTACAGGTATTGCGACAGGTTATCGTGATTTGGATCATATGACGACTGGTCTACACGAGGAGGAGTTGATTATTCTAGCAGCTCGTCCGGCGGTTGGTAAGACAGCTTTTGCCTTGAATATCGCTCAGAATATTGGGACTAAGTTGGACAAAACGGTTGCTATCTTTTCGCTGGAAATGGGTGCGGAAAGTCTAGTCGATCGTATGTTAGCGGCAGAAGGGTTGGTTGAGTCGCATTCTATCCGTACAGGTCAATTGACCGATGAGGAGTGGCAAAAATATACCATTGCTCAAGGGAACCTAGCAAACGCAAGTATCTATATCGATGATACGCCAGGGATTCGAATTACAGAGATTCGTTCTCGTTCTCGTAAACTGGCTCAAGAAACGGGCAATCTAGGTTTGATTTTGATAGATTACTTGCAGCTTATCACGGGAACTGGGCGAGAAAACCGCCAACAAGAAGTTTCAGAAATTTCACGTCAGTTGAAAATCCTAGCCAAGGAACTGAAGGTTCCAGTAATCGCTCTGAGTCAGTTGTCTCGTGGTGTAGAACAACGTCAGGATAAAAGACCAGTCTTGTCTGATATTCGTGAATCTGGGTCTATCGAGCAGGACGCTGATATCGTAGCCTTTCTTTATCGCGACGATTACTATGAGCGTGGTGGTGAAGAAGAGGAAGGCATACCAAATAATAAGGTGGAAGTTATTATCGAGAAAAACCGTAGTGGAGCTCGTGGAACTGTGGAATTGATTTTCCAAAAAGAATACAATAAATTTTCAAGTATCTCAAAGAGGGAGGCATAAGATGTCAGATGCATTTACAGATGTAGCCAAGATGAAAAAAATCAAAGAGGAAATCAAGGCGCATGAGGGTCATGTAATTGAAATGACTTTGGAAAATGGGCGCAAGCGCCAAAAAAATAGATTGGGTAAGTTAATTGAAGTTTATCCATCCCTATTTATTGTGGAATTTGGGAACGTTGAAGGAGATAAACAAGCTAATGTTTACGTTGAATCCTTTACCTACTCAGATATCCTTACAGAAAAGAATTTGATTCATTATCTGGACTAAAGTGAGAAATTTTCTCACTTTTTCTTTTTTCTCCGAATAGTTTAAGTGAAGGCAATCTTCGATTTATATTATTTTTCAAGGAGGAAGAATGAAAATTTTACCGTTTATAGCAAGAGGGACAAGTTATTACTTGAAGATGTCAGTTAAAAAGCTTGTTTCTTTTTTAGTAGTAGGATTGATGCTAGCAGCGGGTGATAGTGTCTATGCCTACTCTGGAGGGAATGGATCGATTGCGCGTGGAGATGATTATCCTGCTTATTATAAAAATGGGAGCCAGGAGATTGATCAGTGGCGCATGTATTCTCGTCAGTGTACTTCTTTCGCAGCCTTTCGTTTGAGTAATGTCAATGGTTTTGAGATTCCAAGGGCTTATGGAAATGCGAATGAATGGGGGCATCGTGCTCGTCGTGAAGGCTATCGTGTAGATAATACACCGACGATTGGCTCCATTGCTTGGTCTACTGCAGGAACTTATGGGCATGTTGCCTGGGTGTCAAATGTAATGGGAGATCAGATTGAGATCGAGGAATATAACTATGGTTATACAGAAGCCTATAATAAACGAAGTATAAAAGCAAATACGATGACAGGATTTATTCATTTTAAAGATTTGGCTGGTGGCAGTGTTGGGACTAGTCAATCCTTAGCTTCAACAGGGGGCACACATTATTTTAAGACTAAGTCAGCTATCAAAAATCAACCTCTAGCTAGCGCAACTGTGATTGATTACTATTATCCTGGGGAGAAGGTTCATTATGATCAAATTCTCGAAAAAGATGGCTACAAGTGGTTGAGTTATACGGCTTATAACGGAAGTCGTCGCTATATACAGCTAGAGGGAGTGACTTCTTCACAAAATTATCAGAATCAATCAGGAAATAGCTCTAGCTATAGATCCAATAGTAGTCCAACTGTCGGTTGGAAGAAAATAAATGGTAGTTGGTATCATTTCAAATCAAATGGTTCTAAATCAACAGGCTGGCTGAAAGACGGTTCTAGCTGGTATTATTTGAAATTATCTGGTGAAATGCAGACAGGATGGTTAAAGGAAAATGGCTCGTGGTATTATCTGGATAGTTCAGGGGTAATGAAAACAGGTTGGTATCAAGTTTCTGGTAAGTGGTATTATTCTTACTCTTCAGGTGCCCTAGCTGTTAATACGACGGTGGATGGCTACAGAGTAAACAGTGATGGAGAACGAGTGTAGAAAATTGGAGTAGGAAATTTTTCCTGCTCTTTTCTGGTACGACGGGCATGTCGTGCATCTGAGGTACAAGTCCTTGGTGGGCACCTGCTACCGGTGAACCCAATAGCGATTCCCAAGCCTGACTATCGTGAGGTAGCGGATTAAAACGGTCTGGGGATAGACCGTTTTAAGTCTGACGCTGGAAATAAGAATCGTCAGAGGAAGGGATAGCGAAATCGTGGCTCTACGAACAGGAAGGTGATAGTAAGGCGTATATAGCGGATAGGGGGGCGCGAAACCTTAAAGTCCAAAAAGGTAGTCGTAACCTATATGCGTAAATCACGAGAGTAATTGAATTCGAACTAAGATTTATCTTTTTCCACTGTAACCTTTTAACGTCCTCATGTCTAGTCTAAACGAGGAAAGATGTAG
>NZ_VMMW01000016.1:0-31253 GCF_013277425.1 Streptococcus sp. 79 | reverse complement strand
AACTCTTACTATTATACAGGCTTTTCTAACTTTGTCAACTACTTTTTCTAATTTTTTTTCATTTTTTTTGCATGACTTCCTAATGGCTACGGATGTCAAACTCTTTAAACACAATACGTAAATCTCTTAACACTCTTTGACGCCCTCGGAAGCGTTCATCTCTTAAGATGCGTTCTAATTCTTCTTGTTGCTCTTTAGTTTGTTTATTTCTATAATTTCTTAGTGTTTCATGAAAGAGATAATAATCGTCTAGCCAGAGTCCTCCATCACTTATACGATGACTGATTTCACCCACTTCTTCATAAGGTTCTTTATCATATCTTCGTTTGTGGCTTTCTTGCTTACGGATATAGTCTAAAATTCGATTTCGAAACTTGGTTTTGAAATATTTCCTTAAACGAGGAATATCTTCTACTAGTCCTTCTTCTCTACTAATCAATTCATGTAAGCAAATCATACCCTCTTGGTCCCAATCCGATAGTTCCCATAAATGAAGGTAATATTCATTTCTACACTTATATACACTCCCCTGGACTTCTTCATACAATTCTTTAAGCATAATCTCCCCCTTTCTAAATACAGTTTAACAAATCAAAAAGCTAATTTGGTTATTTCTCCCCATTCTGTTCCCTACACCGTCTAAACTGCACAAAAAAGAGAGGTCTTGCCTCTCTTTGGGTTATAATTCTGCGATTTGGTTTAGGTTTACTTCTGCAACTGTGTCATTACCAAACATAGAGATAATCATCTTCACTTTATTGTTATCAATTTCTGTAATCTTACCAGTGTAGTCTGCAAAAGCACCATCAATAATACGTACAGTTTGACCAACCTCAACATCGAAATCAAATTCTTGAACAGTTTGTCCCATAGATACCAAAATGTCACGAATTTCTTGTTCCAATAATGGAGTCGGTTTCGATCTGTTCCCGTGTGATCCGACAAATCCTGTAACATTTGGTGTGTTTCGAACAACAAACCAAGCTTCATCTGTCATGACCATTTCTACAAGAACATAACCTGGAAAGCGATTTTCTTCTACTTCTTTTCTCTTTCCATTTTTTTCAACTTGCACTGTTTGTGTTGGAATTTCAACGCGTAGAATATTATCCAACATATTGTAGGTTTGTGCACGTTGTAATAGATTTTCTTTTACCTTATTTTCATAACCAGAATAAGTTTGTAAAACAAACCACCCTTTATCAAAACTATCCATGATATTTCCTTTCATAAATAGAAGATTTCTAGTGTAATTAACTCCACTAGCCTTCTAAAAAATGTTAATAAATCGAATCAAACCTGAAACAATCAACTGGTCAAAAATGTAAATAATTACTACAAAGAAAGCTGTGTATTCCATGATAGAACGAAAATCTCTCCAGCTTTCCTTGCGAGTTGGCCATGTTGTGTCTTTAAGAAGTCTAAAAATATCTCCAATAAAACGCATCGCTCTCTCCTATCTCGTTTCTCTGTGTGTAGTGTACTTGCCACAATGCTTACAAAATTTATTTACTTCTAGTCGTGTAGGCTTGGGGGTTCCACTAATCTTAATTGAATAGTTTCTCGAACCACAAACCGCACAAGCTAGGCTTGCTTTTTTTAGTGCCATAACGCCTCCATCTTATCTATTATAACAAGAAAGCTAGGCTTTGACAAGCATCTTAGCGAAATAGATTGACTACCGAATCCCATATTGTTTGAGCCTTTTCCTTAATCTTCGCATCCGAGATAGCCCGACTAGCCTCATCTACTAGACTTTGCGCACGTCCTCGAATATCAGACAAATTATCATCTGTCTGGCTATTATCATTGGTTTGTACTTGTTTTTTTGTGTTAGCTGGTGCAATTCCGTTTTTCTTATATGCATTTTCAACTGTAAAGGTACTTCCTGGTGTATAATGTAAAATGGTATTTGCAATATTTCTAAAGACATGAGCAGCACCATTTGATGTAGAACCCGCTAGATAGTGATTTTCATCAGTGGTTGGAAAACCAAGCCAATGACTAATCACCACATCCGGAGTATAACCAATTACCCACTGGTCACTTGTGTACTCCGGATTGAAAACTGCTTCAGTTGTACCAGTTTTCCCTGCCATGACATAGTCTGCAGGTGATGAACTAATACCTGTTCCGTTTGTAAATGTACCCAACATCATACTAGTCATCTTGTCAGCTACAGCTTTATCAATCACTCGTTTTTGTGAATGTTTATGGCTCGCAATGACCTGACCACTAGCATTTTCAATTCTACTAATAAAATGAGCTTCCGGCATTAAACCTTCATTTGCAAAGGCAGCATATGCTTGAGCCATTTGCAGAGGATTGGTTTCGACACCACTTCCTAAAGCGACGCCGAGAACACGGTCGACCTTTTCCATGTTGAGTCCAAATTTTTCTCCTGCCTCAAAAGCCTTGTCAAGGCCCAAATCATTAACAATGGCAACAGCAGGTAGATTAAGCGATTCTGCCAAGGCTTGATACATAGGAACTTCTCGACTCGTTTTAATTCCTGCATAGTTATCAACCTTATAGCTGTCATACTGCATGGTATGGTTATCCAAGAGCTTGTTCAAAGCCCAACCTGCTTCAACTGCTGGCGTATAAACAACTAAAGGCTTAATTGTAGAACCAGGGCTACGTTTTGATTGAGTTGCATAGTTGAAATTCCGGAATCCAGTTTTATCATTGTCAGCAACTTGACCGACAACTCCACGAACTCCTCCTGTTTTCGGTTCAAGAGCTACACTTCCTGATTGAGCAAATGTTCCATCCTCTGCCCTCGGAAATAGCGAGGTGTTTTCATAGACAACCTGCATATTTGCTTGGTAGTTTTGGTCCAGCTCTGTGTAAATGCGGTAGCCATTATTGACAATCTCTTCCTCTGTTAGATTATACTTGGAAACAGCTTCATTAACCACAGCATCAAAGTAAGAAGGATAGCGGTAATCTGAGATTTTCCCTTCATACTTATCGTGTAATTGCGAAGTCATATCAACTTCTGCAGCTTCGGTTTCTTGGTTTTTATCAATGTAACCCGCTGCAACCATATTCTGCAAGACAGTATCACGACGATTAGTAGAATCTTCTACAGATTTCAAGGGGTTATACAGTTCCGGTCCCTTGAGCATCCCTGCCAAAGTCGCAGCTTGATCCAAACTCACTTCTGATGCAGAAACTCCAAAGTATTTCTTACTCGCATCTTCTACACCCCACACACCATTTCCAAAATAGGCATTGTTAAGGTACATGGTTAAGATCTGATCCTTACTATATTTTTTTGTTAATTCTAAGGCAAGGAAAAATTCTTTCGCTTTTCTCTCAACAGTTTGATCCTGAGACAGATAGGCATTTTTAGCCAACTGTTGGGTAATAGTAGAACCACCACCTGAACGACCAGCAGTAACAATCGCCAAGAAGAAACGACCATAGTTAATCCCGTCGTTTTTATAGAAAGAACGGTCTTCTGTCGCAATAACAGCATTCTGCAAGTTTTTACTGATGTCAGTCAGTTCAACATAAGTTCCTTTTTGACCAGACAAGGCACCAGCCTCTTTTTCTTCACGGTCAAAAATGATAGTCCGAGTTTTCAAGGCGTTTTGCAAATCGTTAACATTGGTTGACTTAGCTACAGCAAACAAATAGGTTCCAACTAGCAAGCCTGCACTCAAACCTAGTATAAGGACAATCTTTGTTAGATGATAACGACGCCAGAATTTTCGAATTGGACCCACTTGGGCCAATTTTTTTCTATCACTGCGAGAACGACGTAAGCTAGTAGAATCAGAATCTTCTAGTTCACTTGTTTCTTTTTTAAAAAGAGAAAGAAATTTCTCGAATAATTTATCTAATTTCATGCGTTTATTTTATCATCTTCATCATAGGAAGACAAGAATTTAGCTATTTCCTATCCAAATAGGGCTTTTTTTGTTACAATATCTGTATGCAATTCACATTTACATTACCAGACTCTCTACCTCAAATGACGGTAAAGCAATTACTGGAGGAGCAACTCCTCATCCCTAGAAAAATCCGTCATTTTTTAAGAATCAAGAAACACATTTTGATTAATCAGCGAGAAGTTCATTGGAACGAGATGGTAAGTCCTGGAGATGTTTGCCAGTTGACTTTTGACGAGGAAGATTATCCCGAAAAAGAAATCCCTTGGGGCAACCCAGACTTAGTGCAGGAAGTTTATCAAGATCAACACTTGATTATTGTAAACAAACCAGAGGGGATGAAAACGCATGGTAATCAGCCAAACGAAATCGCCCTTCTCAACCATGTCAGTGCCTATGTTGGCCAAACCTGCTATGTCGTTCATCGTCTGGACATGGAAACCAGTGGCTTGGTTCTCTTTGCCAAAAATCCTTTTATCCTGCCCATTCTCAACCGCTTATTGGAGAAAAAAGAGATTTCTAGGGAATATTGGGCGCTTGTTGACGGAAATATCAACAGCAAAGAACTTGTTTTCAAAGACAAAATTGGGCGTGATCGCCATGACCGCAGAAAACGAATAGTTGATACAAAAAATGGGCAATATGCTGAAACGCATGTAAGCAGATTAAAGCAATTCCCAAACAAAACGACCCTTGTCCGTTGTAAACTAAAGACAGGGCGAACCCATCAGATTCGTGTGCACCTTTCGCATCATAACTTCCCTATTTTGGGCGACCCTCTCTATAACAGCAATTCAAAGACGAGTCGGCTTATGCTCCACGCCTTCCGACTGTCCTTTACCCATCCGCTTACTCTAGAGAAATTAAGCTTCACTGTCCTATCAGATACTTTTGAAACAGAATTAAAAAAGAATGGATGATTGTGTCATCCATTTTTAAATATTTGAAAAGCAAGACCAAGAGGCCTTGCTTTTTATCGACTCAAGAATTATTTAGCAATTTTTGCGAAGTATTCAAGAGTACGAACAAGTTGTGCAGTGTATGACATTTCGTTGTCGTACCATGATACAACTTTAACCAATTGTTTACCGTCAACGTCAAGGACTTTAGTTTGAGTTGCGTCAAACAATGAACCGTAAGACATACCTAGGATATCTGAAGATACGATTGGATCTTCTGTGTAGCCATATGATTCGTTTGAAGCTGCTTTCATAGCTGCATTCACTTCATCAACAGTAACGTTCTTTTCAAGAACAGCTACCAATTCAGTAACTGATCCAGTTGGAGTTGGAACGCGTTGTGCAGATCCGTCAAGTTTACCGTTCAATTCTGGAATTACAAGACCGATAGCTTTAGCAGCACCAGTTGAGTTAGGAACGATGTTTGCAGCACCAGCGCGAGCACGGCGAAGGTCACCACCACGGTGTGGTCCGTCAAGGATCATTTGGTCACCAGTGTAAGCGTGGATAGTAGTCATCAATCCTTCAACAACACCAAAGTTGTCTTGAAGAGCTTTAGCCATTGGAGCCAAGCAGTTTGTAGTACATGAAGCACCTGAGATAACTGTTTCAGTACCGTCAAGAACGTCGTGGTTAGTGTTGAATACAACTGTTTTAACGTCGTTTCCACCAGGAGCAGTGATAACAACTTTTTTAGCTCCACCTTTAAGGTGTTTTTCAGCTGCTTCTTTCTTAGCAAAGAAACCAGTAGCTTCAAGAACGATTTCTACACCGTCAGTAGCCCAGTCGATTTGTTCTGGATCACGTTCAGCAGAAACTTTAACGAATTTACCGTTAACTTCGAATCCACCTTCTTTAACTTCAACAGTACCGTCGAAACGACCTTGAGTTGTGTCGTATTTCAACAAGTGTGCAAGCATAACTGGATCTGTAAGGTCGTTGATGCGTGTAACTTCAACACCTTCTACGTTTTGGATACGACGGAAAGCAAGACGACCGATACGTCCGAAACCGTTAATACCAACTTTAACTACCATTAGTGATTTCCTCCTTATGAAAATCATGAAATTTTTATTGTGAAAAGAGTAACTTGAATCACTACAAATCACCTTTCAACAAACCTATTATATAACTATTTAAGTTTAATTGCAAGTACGGGCATTGTTTTTCTATGTTAGTTTCTTTTTACGGCTATAAATCAAGAACTCCCTTACTATTCATATCGTAGCGATTCTACAGGATCCATTTTACTAATTTTACGTGCTGGGAAGTAGGCTGAGACATAACCAAGTAATAGAGCGAAAAGTAGAGTTCCTAAAACAGATAACAAATTTAATTCAAAAACCTTCGTGATGGATGGGTAAAAGTGATTTACAACCGCATTCGCCAAACTTCCCACCCCTTGTGCTACCAAAAAGGCCAGCAGCAAGGCGATCCCTACAATCCAGATAGCCTCGTAAATAAAAATCCCTTTGACATCACGATTTTGATAACCAACTGCCTTCATGACGCCTATTTCCTTAGAACGTTGCATAATATTGATGTAAATGATGATACCAATCATGACCGCTGCTACCACAATAGCTTGTGATGAAAGTACAATCAACAATCCCTGAATGACACGAATAAAGGTAATCACAATATCAAGAACCTTCTGTTGAGAAAGAACAGTATACTTCTTGTTTTTCTGCAATTCTTCTGTTATCGCTTTTGTTTGTGATGGATCTTTGAGTTCCAAGATAAAATAAGATACAGCTTTTGTAAATCCAGCTTCTTTCAAAATCGTTTCCATTTGATGAGACGGCATGAAACTGTTGCTGTCCTCCAGGTCATCTTCATCATTGATTACACGTACAATCTTCGTTTGAAATTGAGCAATCTTACTAGCTTCGGCAGCATTTTCTACAATGCTGGCTGAGACTGATTTGCCAATAACATCATTAGCTGTCAGATTGTTTCCTGTCTGTTCATTCCAATTTTTTAGTAAACTGCTTGGAATCGTCAAACCCTGTTCATTTGCATCCGTATAGAGGGAACCAGCTAACACTTTGTCCGCCTCATTACTACTAACAGAGATACTTGTATCCTCATAGAGACTCACTACTTGAGCATAAGAAGGCATCGTTTGACTCAGATCCATTTCTTGACCATCTATAGTCATATTTGACATGATCATCCCAAAAGGACTCTCCAAATATTTAATAGCTTCTTTTCCAACTGTATCCGTGATGTAGTTCTTATCATCTTGGTTCAAAAAGCCTCGTCCAACATTTTTTGTGTTTAAAGCAATCTGAACTTGTGAAGGGATTTGACCTCCATTCGTATTTTCATCAATCATCGAAATCAATGCATTTCCCAAGCCGAAAGAAATTAAGACTCCTACAAAACCGATTGAGGTTGCTAGCGCAATCAATAGATTACGCCACTTTCTTTCCATAAAGTTATTTAAAGAAAGTTTGAATTTGTTTTTCAATGATAATCCTTTATTTTTTGACTTCTTCAACGACTTCACCATCCTTCATTTTGATAATCACATCTGCATATTCGGCAACCTCTGGATTATGGGTTACGATCAATACTGTTTTCCCTGTTTGGGCTAAATTTTTAAATACCTCCAATACCATTTCTTGAGATTGAGAATCCAGCGAACCCGTTGGCTCATCTGCTACAATCATATCTGGCTGATTTACCAGTGCACGCGCGATTGCCACGCGTTGCTTTTGCCCACCAGAAAGTTGTTTAACATTTTTAGCTATAAAAGGTTCCATGCCCAAGTTACTTAATTGCTCCTTTGCAATCATTGTCATCTCCCTGTCAGATAAATCTTTGACATAGAGAGGTAGCTTGACATTGTCCAAGACAGACTGATGAGGAATGAGGTTAAAGTTTTGAAACACAAATCCAATCTTATCTTTACGAAATTGAGTTAGTTCAATCTCTGATAAGTCACGGAGGGATTCCCCTTTAAACTCTAAATCTCCTTCATATTGTCTATCTAAACCGCTGATGATGTTTAGTAGACTGGTTTTGCCACATCCTGACGGACCATAAATCGCAGTGATTTTCCCTTTTGCGATTTGCAGATTTATATTCTCTAAAGCCTGCTCTTGATGTTTACCGTCCAAGGCGTAAAACTTTGAAATATTTTTAATGGATAAAATGGACATTCTTTCCCCCTTATTTAAAACTGTTATCATTATACATCATACTGATAGAAAATCCTTCAAGTTGATTGACCCTATGGGCCTACTACTTAGAGTTTCCTCTCTATTGCCTAGTTTGCTTCTGGATGTATATCAAGTAATACTCTTCGAAAATCTCTTCAAACCACGTCAACGTCGCCTTGCCGTACTCAAGTACAGCCTGCGGCTAGTTTCCTACTTTGCTCTTTGATTTTCATTGAGTATAAAATTCATTTTAACAAAAAAGCGGCATTCCCTCAATGACAGAAATGTCACTCCTATAAACTCTTTAACGATATCTTTCTAGATCCTCGCTCCATTCATTATCTAAACTAACGATTAACTTCTCATTGCCAAACATCCTCGCCATCATTTTTGCTTCTTCATACTTTTGTTTGGCTGTATCATAATCCGTCTGAATATAATATTTCCACTCCACCATCAAGACAATCGGTTGTTTTTGAAAATCTCGTGTTTTTTGCCCTATTTTATTTAAGGTCTCGACTGCCCTCTTAAAATAATGAAGCAACCCCATAATCTCTATACAAGTTAAAGAAGCTAACAAGGAGTCTCTAAGTAAGTCCAAACAATCGAACTCTATCTTATCAACCTGAGAACTTAGTTTGTCATGAAAACAAAGAATGGTTTCATGCTCAGATTCTTTTATCTCACCCATATTTAAACCATCCATTAACTGACAGTTGAAATACAGTCTCAGTTTCAACAAGTCCTCGGCTTTATATACATCTCTGGATAGTAAGTCTTGAAGACTGTCCTCAATCACACTGCTTCCATATAAGGAATTACTAGTCATTCTCACTGCATCTATAGCTTGAAGACAATCCACTAGCACTTTCTCATCACGTGGCAAATCATCATAAAAATTCTCAAAAATCTCATCGAAATATTCTTCCTTTTGTTCCTGCAACTCCTTGTCTCCATAGTCAGGATGATGTAAAAGAAAGTACTTTAATTCTTGGTAGCGTTTAGGCAATTCCTTATAATCTGGCATCAAGACGTAGGACGGAATTTCTAATCTATCTGCAATATATTCTAGGGTTTTTATCGTCGGGCGAAATTCTCCTTTTTCAATCCGCACCAACTGACGCACTGATAATTCAGACTCATCTCCGCAAAAAACTGGACGACTAAGGCCTTTCTCCTCTCTTAAAAGTCGCACTTTATCCCCTAACTCATTTATCTTGTTCATTTGCCCCTCGCATGATTATTAAAGATTTGATTTTCAAATAAATATATGCGATGATTATACCATTTTTCAAATAGAATTACAAAAAAGAGACAGGATAACTCCTGCCTCTAAACTGATAAACAATTATTTACGGCGTCCTGGTCTTTCTTTGTAGCCATAATATGCATCTGCCATAATTTCTTCCATGTCAGCTACCATTGGCAAGCGTGGGTTAGCAGGAGAACATTGGTCTTCATAAGCAAGCAAAGCAATTTCATGCAAGCTGTCTTTCCAAGCTTTTTCATCAATTCCTTGATCCTGGAAGTTCATCTTGATACCTACTGCAACACCAAGTTCGTAAACAGCTTTAGCGTATGCCTCAACTGCTTCTTCTGGAGTTGAGTGAGGCAAGCCAAGCATTTTCGCGATGTCTTGGAATTTCTCATCAGCTTTCCAGTAGTTGTATTTAGGCCATGTAGTAGTCTTAGCTGGACGAGTTCCGTTGTAACGGATAACGTACGGAAGCAAGATAGCATTTGTACGTCCGTGAACAGTGTGATGAACACCACCAATCTTATGGGCCATTGAGTGGCTCATTCCAAGGAAGGCATTGGCGAAGGCCATACCAGCCATTGTAGACGCATTGTGCATTTTCTCACGAGCTTCTGGGTCAGCTGTCTTAACAGATTTTTCCAACCATTCAAAGACAAGTTTGATTGTTTGAAGCGCAATACCGTCTGTATAGTCGTTAGCAAAGTTTGAAGTGTAGGCTTCAGTCGCGTGTGTCAAGACATCCATACCTGTATCAGCAGCGATAAAGTCTGGAACTGATTCAACCAAAGCAGGGTCAACAATGGCAATAGTCGGTGTCAATGAGTAGTCAGCCAATGGGTATTTGCGGTTGTTTTTCTTATCAGAGATAACGGCAAATGGTGTTACTTCTGAACCAGTACCTGAAGTTGTTGGGATACCGATGTACTTCGCTTTCTTACCAAGTGATGGGAAGCGGAAGGCGCGTTTACGGATATCCATGAATTTTTGAACCAAGTCACGGAAGTCGATTTCTGGTTGTTCGTAGAAGAGCCACATTACTTTGGCTGCATCCATTGGTGAACCACCACCAAGAGCAATGATTGTGTCTGGTTCAAATGCTTTCATCACCTCAGCACCACGTTCTACAGTTGTGATGTCTGGATCTGGTTCAACATCTGAGAAGACTTGGATAGTTACACGGTTGCTACGTGCGTTCAATTGATCGATAACACGTTGAACGAAACCAAGTTTAACCATAGAGTCGTCAGTTAAGATCATCACTCTCTCTACCCCCCATTTCGCTTGAATATCTGATTGCGTTTGGTTCAAAGTATACTTTTGGGGGAATTTTGTACTATTATAAATTGTTTTTTCTGCGCGCAATAATTTTGTAGTTAAGTAGATTTACAGCTCCGATGTTTCCAGATACTGAGTTTCCTCCGTAGCTACCACATCCAAGAGTTAGTGATGGGATAAGCGCGTTGTAGATATCCCCGATAGCTCCGTGTGTAGATGGAGAGTTCCATAAGATACGGCAAGCAGGAATTACTTTACCAAATTGTTCAGCAACCTCTTCGTCTTGAGTATGTACAGCAGCACTGTGACCTAAACCATTAAATTCAACCATTTGAAGAGATTTTTCAATTCCATCTTCAGTGCTAATAGATTTAAGTACCGCTAATATTGGAGATAATTTTTCACGAGTTAGAGGTTCATTTTCTCCTACTTCTTTAACTTCAGCAGCTAAAATTACTGTTCCTTTAGGAACTTCGAATCCTGCTAATTCAGCAATGTGTTCAGCAGATTTACCAACTACGTCAGCATTTAATTTAGCGCCAGCACAGTTATTAGAGTTAGCTTTTGCTCCAAATACGAATTCTTCAAGTTTAGCTTTTTCTTCTTTGTTAACGAAGTATACATGGTGTTCTTTCATTAATTCAATGAACTCTTCATAGTGTTCAGTATCAACGATAGCTGCTTGTTCACTGGCACAAATCATACCGTTATCGAATGATTTACTTAATACGATGTCGTTAACTGCTTGTTTAAGTTTTGCATCTTTGTGTACATAAGCAGGTACGTTACCAGGACCAACACCTAAAGCAGGTTTTCCGCAAGAGTAAGCTGCTTTAACCATTGCACTACCACCAGTAGCAAGAATTATAGATACTCCATCATGTTTCATTAATGCGTTTGTTGCATCTAATGATGGTTGTTCGATAAATTGAATACATTCTTCAGGAGCACCAGCTTCAATAGCTGCATCACGAACTATACGAGCTGCTTGTTTAGAACATTCATTTGCAGCAGGGTGGAAGCTGAAGATAATTGGGTTACGAGTTTTTAAGCAGATTAATGATTTAAATATTGTAGTAGATGTAGGGTTAGTTGTTGGTACGATACCACAAACAACACCAACAGGGTCAGCAATTGTAGTTAAACCATCTGATTCATCTTTATCAACAATACCTACCGTTTTTAGTCCGCGTAAGTTGTTTGCAATGTTTTCACAGGCAAACAAGTTCTTTGTAACCTTATCTTCAAATACACCACGTTCTGTTTCTTCGATTGCATGTTGAGCAAGAATTCTGACTGCATCAAGTGCTGCAGCTGATGCTTTCTCTACGATGTAATCAACTTGTTCTTGGTTCAACTTACGCATTTCATCAAGCGCAACCAAAGCTTTTTGTACTAGTCCGTCTACATGCTTTTCAGCAGCGAGTTGTTTTTGCTCAGGTGTTACAGTTTTTTTATCAGCCATATTTTCCTCCATAGCCTTAAAGGATTTAAACTCAATGAAAATCAAAGAGCAAACTAGGAAGCTAGCCGCAGGTTGCTCAAAGCACAGCTTTGAGGTTGCAGATAAAGCTGACGTGGTTTGAAGAGATTTTAGAAGAGTATTAATCCTTTGTTCATTTTTTCATAAGTTTATTATAACGCATTATTTCAACTTTGTAAACGTTTTTATAAACATTTCGCAAAAAATTTTTAGTTCCTTGTGAAATGTTTGTTATTTTCTTTTCTTAGCAAGCTTTTTCTTTAAGCTTTGTGAAATTTATTTCAAATATTTTTTATTTCACAAACTTGCTTGGAAGAGGGATTTGGAAAGAAAGGGATTTACAGGTAAGCGCTTACCTTGTAATTCTAATAATACCTCCTTTGATAAGGAGGCTTTATTTTTGTTGAAAAACGCCTTGTTTAAAAGTCCCTTCATAAACAACTTCTTGTTCTGTTGTTAGTTTTCCTTTTCCTTCAGCCTGACCATTTACAAAATCACCTTCGTAGGTCCAACCTTCTTTAGATTGAAAAGTACCTTTTCCATTGAAGGCTCCATTGTTGAAGCCACCTGTATATTGGTCTCCATTTTGGAAGGTAATGGTACCTTGTCCATTCATTTTACCACGGACAAGACTGCCGTCGTAAACAATCGTTCCATTATCGAGTTTTAGAATACCTTTTCCGGGAATATTTAGAAAAAAGACGAGTACAGCACAAAAAACAATGGTAACTACTGCTAAAAGCTCTAAACGTGGACGAGTCAGATAGACACGATACTTTTCATAAAAACTCTTAAGATTTTCCATCTTCACTCTCCTTTTCTAAACGTTCTAACCAAACTTTACAACCCTCCTGGACACGCTGATAGGTTTCCTCAAAATCTCCTGTATACCAAGGGTCTGGAACACTTTCAGATGAAAATGAGTAAATCTTATCTTGACAGTCTACTGGACACATCTGACGTAAGTCAGAAATATTTGAAGCGTCCATTCCGATAATATAATCAAAGGATTCAAAATCTTCCTTACTAATCTGAAGCGATGTCTTGTTCTTGTCATAAGGAATCTCATACTGTTGCAAAATTCCCTGAGTCCCCTTATGAATCGGATTGCCATGTTCCCAAGAGGAAGTTGCTCGACTTTGGATTTCGTAGTTATCTGTCATTGATTTCATAACAAACTCGGCCATAGGGCTACGGCAAATATTTCCCAGACAGACAAAGACTAATTTTTTCATCCCATTTCCTTTCTTTTATAGAAAAACGGGAGTTCGTGATCCCGTCTTATTTTTCAATTGCGCCTTCTAGTGAAGCTGTTTCTTTCAGCGGTAATACTGTCTTGATAGCAGCTAGTTCAAAAGTCAAGTAAACTCCATCTACGTCAAGAACTATTGTTCCCTTCTCCGTATCTACTTCATCGACTGTTCCATAAAGTCCACCGATTGTAATCACTTCATAGCCTTTTTGTAGTTTATTTAAGCTTTCCATACGCTTTTGAGCTTGTTTCTTTTGAGAACGTTGCATAAAGAACATCAAGGCCATCATACCTACAAGCATGATTAAAAAAGTAATATTTGGATTCATTGTTTTCTCCTTTGTCTTTTACATAGGACTACTATATCAAATTTCAGCTACTTTTACAAGATTGTACCTTACTTTTCTGGTAAGAAAAACCAGAGCTTACGCCCTGATTTTTAGGATTATTTCAAGTTTCGAACAATTTTTACAAGATTTTCTACAGTAAAGCCATATTCTGCCAATACTTTTGGTGCTGGGGCAGAGGCTCCGAAGGTATCAATACCTAGAACGACACCATCGAGACCAACATATTTGTACCAGTTTTGACTTGCACCCATTTCGACTGCAACACGACGGCGGACTGCATTTGGAAGAATCTCTTCCTTGTAAGCTGCATCTTGTTTATCAAAGACATCTGTAGATGGCATGCTGACTACGCGAACTTTTTCGCCTTGACTAGCCAATTCTTTAGCAGCTGAGACAGCAAGATTAACCTCTGAACCTGTCGCAATCAAGATGGTATCAAAGTCGGCTGCATTTTCATAGACAACATAAGCACCTTTAGCAACCTTGTCGAAGTCTGTTCCATCTTCAACAGTCAAGTTTTGACGTGTCAAGACAAGGGCAGTTGGTGTTTTCTCACTTGTCACTGCAAGGTACCAAGCTGCTTGCGTTTCACGCGCATCTGCTGGACGGAAAACATTTAGATTTGGCATAGCACGAAGACCTGCTAAATGCTCAACTGGTTCGTGAGTCGGACCATCTTCCCCAACTGCGATTGAATCATGGGTAAAGACATAAGTCACAGGAAGTCCTTGTAAGGCTGACAAGCGGACAGCTGCCTTCACATAGTCAGAGAAGACGAAGAAAGTTCCACCGTATACACGAAGTCCACCATGAAGGGCCATCCCGTTCAAGATTGTTCCCATTGCAAATTCACGAACACCAAACTGAATGTTACGATTCAAGCGATTGGCATCGTCTTGAAGTCCATCCGTCTTGATATAAGTCATGTTTGAGTGAGCAAGGTCAGCTGATCCACCTAGGAAGGTTGGTAATTTAGCTGCCACAACATTCAAGGCATCTTGACTTGAATTACGAGTTGCTTGAGAAAAACCATTTTCTAAAGCTGGGAAGTCTGCTGGAGTCACTTCGACTGGATCACGTCCATCGATGATAGCTTCTACTTCCGCAGCCAATTCTGGATGCGCTTCTTTATAGTCAGCAACTAATTTTGTCCAAGCTTCATAAGCTGATGCGCCACGGTCTGCAACATGTTCTTTGAAATCAGCATAAACTTGTTCTGGGATTTCAAACGGCTCGTATTCCCAATCAAGGGCTTGACGAGTTGCTGCAGTTTCATCTGCTCCAAGAGGGGCACCATGTACAGCATTGGTTCCTTGTTTGTTTGGAGAACCGTATCCAATAACAGTCTTCACTTCAATCAAAGATGGCTTGCCTGAAGCTTTAGCTGTTTCGATAGCAGCTTGGATTGCTTCCAAGTCTGTTCCATCTTCGACCAAGGCAGTATGCCAACCATAGGCATTGTAACGGTCACGAACGCTTTCAGTGAAGGAATCCTTTGTCTCACCATCCAAGTTGATATCATTTGAATCATAGAGGACAACCAACTTGTCTAGTTTTTGCAAACCTGCGTATGAAGCTGCCTCACTTGAGACACCTTCCATCAAGTCTCCATCTCCACAGATAACATAAGTATAGTGGTCAAAGATATTGTAGCCTTCGCGGTTATATTTGGCTGCTAAGAAGCGTTCTGCCTGGGCAAAACCAGTGGCAGTTGAAATCCCTTGACCTAAAGGACCTGTCGTTGCATCAATCCCTGCTGTATGACCAAATTCTGGGTGACCTGGTGTTTTTGAACCCCACTGACGGAAGCTCTTAATCTCATCCATGCTGACATCTTCAAAACCAGAAAGGTGAAGAAGAGCATAAAGGAGCATTGAACCATGACCAGCTGAAAGAATAAAGCGGTCGCGGTTAATCCAGTTTGGTTGAGCTGGATTGATACGAAGTTGTTTTGTAAAGAGGCTGTAAGCCATCGGAGCCGCTCCCATGACCACACCTGGGTGACCTGAGTTGGCTTTATTAATGGCGTCAATACCTAGGAAACGAATTGCATTAACAGATAGATTTGACATAGAATTTCCTTTCTATTTGAGGTGATTATTGTATCACACATTCTATTTTACTATTATATGAAAATTATCCGTATCATGCAACATACGGATAACCTCCAAAGAATATTTTTATATTATAGCAAAGCTTTAAATTGAATGTTAGAGTCTTGTTCAAAACAATCATCAAAACCACGTGGATGATGGTATTCTACTAAGTGTTGATCTTGAGGATAAGTATACTTACCGCCAACTTCCCAGATAAATGGATGGAAATCGTATTGCAAGCGATCTTTTCGCATTTTCCAAAGTTCTAGAATCTCATTAGTAGAAGCCATGAAGTTAGACCAGATATCATAGTGAACTGGGATAATGACTTTTGTACGCAGATTTTCTGCCATACGAAGAAGGTCGATAGATGTCATTTTGTCTTGGATACCTACCGGATTTTCACCATAGTTATTCAAAGCAACATCAATTTTAAAGTCTTTACCATGTTTTGCAAAATAGTTTGAGAAGTGAGAATCTGCACCATGATAGATGGTTCCACCTGGTGTTTCAAAGATATAGTTAACAGCCTTTTGAGCCATTTCTTCATCTGTAACAGCCAAGCCAGCAAGTTCACCGCCTGTCTCATCAGCACCGTTCACTGGGAGAGTTACCAAGCAAGTACGGTCAAATGATTCTACTGCATGAATCTTCATATCTTTTAATTCGATAGTGTCACCTGGCTTCACAACGATGATACGTTCTTTTGGAACACCCCATCCTTCCCAGATTCGTCCACAGTGGTAAGGACCGATAAACTTAACATGCTCTAACTTAGGATTGTTGAGAATTGCTGCAGCTGTGTATGGGTCGATATGATCACTGTGGAAGTGTGAAACTAAGTAATAGTCTAGTTCGTTGATAGCAAATGGATCGATAACCATTGGCTGAACACGCAAGTTTGGTTGCAACTTACGAACACCTGCCATATTTGCCATTTGGTGCCCACGAACCATATCTTTCACTTTTTTAGTTGATTTTCCACGGTTTGACCAAAGGTCCATGACAACGTTAGCACCAGCTGGTGTCTTAATCCAAGTACCACAGTTGCCTAGCCACCACATGGCAAAGTTGCCTGCTGGCACCACTTCTTCTTCGATTTCTTCGTTCAACCAGGTTCCCCACTCTGGGAAAGTGGCTAAAATCCATGACTCTCTTGTAATTTCTTTGACGTTTGGCATATGTTGCCTCCTTTGGATATAATTGTTATCTTTGAGATTAGTATACCACCCTTCAAAACACTAAAAAAGACCAAGAAAAACACAGGTTTGTGTTCATCATTGGACTGTCCTTCAAATATCTTCCAAAAAAGCTTGAACTACTATTTCTTGATTTATAAGTGTTTGAACCTCTTCTTGGAACTTACTAGCCAACTTGCTGTCTACAATATAAGACGAAATAAGACTAGAAAGATTTTCACTGAAACTTTTGCTCTCATTACAAAATATATTGTGTTTAAGATAGTCTAGCATTTTCAAAATATCTTCTGCTTCAAGGATAGGATTAACCCTTAAAATCGGAAATCTGCTATCCAAATCATCATTAGTAGTAATCACTACATCAACTTGTGCAATATCTTCCACACTCTTAAATTGTTCTGTTGTAAATACAGTGTCAATTTGCTCATTTGGAAAATAAAGTTTGCATTGTTTCAGCAAAAGTCTCGAAACCGCAACACCTTCATCACAAACGAGATAAACTTTTTTCATATTTTTTTGAGACGATGGTGTATACTTTAAAAATCCTCCAATATGAATCGTCAAATAGGCAATATCATCGTCTGTTAGCCGAATAAACCATGCTCCTTCTAAAATTTCCGCAGATTTTCTAGTGACTAAAAATAATTCTCCATACTTGGATCGAATTTGTTTTGTTAGAGGATTTTTAGAAAAAATACCGTAAGTCTTTCTAAATAACAAGGCTTTACAGTGGATCATCAAATTTCGTAACAAATCATCCTTGTTCTCAATCTCCATTCGGATTTGTGATTCAAAATACCAGATAAATTCTTCTAAAGCAAGTTTTAATTGCCGAAAATCATCACTTTCTGCATGAATATCCAAATCTTTACGATAGGAGAGGAGGAGAACAGCTACAAGAGAAACTTCAAGTCCTGACAAAGAAATTTCAAACTTTTGAAACAACCGTTCTCCTAATTTCTTAGACACCTGATACTCTATTCTTTTTCTTATCAAAGAAAACTCTTTCTCTATATCCTGATGTCTTTCTTGATACTGTTCAACATTATGACAGCTTAACAGCAAATAAGGTAGAACCTGCAACATAAAAGTTATTTCATGATGGTTTATTTTCTTCCCTAAATCTTGTTCAACTAAAGGAACCTGTTCCTTAAAAAATTGGTTCATTTCAACAGAAAGCAAACACTCATCATCTAACCTCTCTTTCATCTTATCTTCTAAAATAGATACAAAAGTGGCATTTTCTTCCATAAAAATATGATATAGAAGCGATTGAAGATACTGAATTTTATTAAGAGGGTGGGCATGAAGGTGGTATCCCTGTGACTTGCTCACTTGCAAGATCACCTGATATTGTTCCAAAGTTAGTTGATAACGAATACTATTCAAATCATTGAGAACAGTATTCCTAGATACCTCTGTTAACTCTATCAATTTTTCAATCGTAATACGTTCTTTAGAAATACCTATCCATAGTAACATTATCATCATACGTTCATGCGCACTCATGATATAATCGTACGAATCTACTTCCGATAATAGTTTACAACAAGCATCTCTCTGCTCTTCCGTTAAGTGAATACCAATTCGTGGAATACTAATGATGTGAAGCGCCTCGTCAACCAGAGCAGCATTGATTTTGTCAATGTGATAATAAATTTTCCTTCTTGACTCTTTCAAATCTTTCGAAATCGCCATAATCGTTTTGGACGTTTCTTGATCCATCAAATATTGAAGCAAATCACAACTTGCCTTATCCAGTACCATATTAAAAAATCCCCCAAATCTATTGATATCACAGCAATTCTTTTTATTTTACCATATATATCAAGCGCTATTTCTAAAAAATCTTTCAAAATTACTTCAACTCCAACTTTACTCTCAATAAAAATCAAATGTAAAAAGAGGAGCTAAATTTATCTTTTTCTCCTCCTTCATCGTTCTTACTTTTGACCATAATAAGCATTTGGTCCATGTTTACGTTGGTAGTGTTTTTCTAGTATGTACTGGGGAGCAGGTCCAACTCTTGGATTGATTTGTTCTGTAAAGCGATTCATCTTTGATACTTCCTCTAGTACGACAGAGTGATAAACAGCATTCTCTGGATTTTTGCCCCAGGTGAATGGACCGTGATTGCGTACAACAATTCCTGGTACTTCAACCGGGTTAAGTCCGCGATGTTCAAACTCTTCTACGATAACCAGGCCAGTATCTTTTTCATAGGTCACTTCTACTTCGTCCTTGGTCAAACTACGGGCGCAAGGGATTGAACCGTAGAAATAATCTGCATGGGTTGTTCCGTAGAAAGGAATATCACGACCTGCCTGAGCCCAACCAACAGCTTCTGTCGAATGGGTGTGAACCACACTACCAATTTCTGACCAAGCCTTATATAATTGCACATGAGTTGGGAGGTCGGAAGATGGTCTTAAATCCCCTTCTAGGATCTTACCATCTAGATCAGTCACTACCATGTTTTCAGGTGTCAATTCGTCATAATCCACGCCTGATGGTTTGATAACAATGACACCGAGTTCGCGATTGACTTCAGATACATTCCCCCAGGTAAATTTGACAAGTCCATGTTTTGGCAATGATTGATTGGCATCACAGACTCGTTTACGCATAGCATCGATTACTTGATTCATCTTACATCAAACCTGCTTTCTTAATGAGTGGATAGAGAAAAGCTTGCGCCTCTTGAATGGCTGCGCGTGTTTCTTCTACTGTTTCACAATTTTCAGACCACATTTCGATTAGGAAAGGTCCATTATAATTGGTTTGTTTTAAAATATCGAAAGCTTCTTCCCATTTGACACAACCTTGCCCAAAAGGTACATCTCGGAACTGCCCCTTTGAACTTTCTGTCACTGCATAAGTATCCTTGAGATGGAGAGCTGCGATGGCATGATGACCAAGATAAAACTCACTATAGATATCATTATGCCATGCAGACACATTACCAATATCTGGATATACAAAGAGGAAGGGAGAGTCAAGCTCTTTTTCTATAGCCAAATATTTTTCGATGCTATTGATGAAAGGATCATCCATAATTTCAATAGCAAGTACCACCTGAGCTTCTTCAGCCCAGTCACAGGCTTTTCTCAAATTTTTGATAAAACGTTGGCGTGTCTGGGGTGACTTTTCCTCATAGTAAACATCGTAACCAGCTAATTGAATCGTACGAACTCCCAAGTCTTGAGCTAATTCGATACATTTTTTCATGAGTTCTAGAGATTTTTCCTCTAGAACTGGATCTTTTGAACCCAATGGGTAGCGACGATGGCCTGAAAAACAGATAGAAGGAATACGAACACCAGTTCCATAGATTGCTTTGACAACTTCCAAGCGTTCTTCCTTACTCCAGTCAAGTCTTGCTAAACGCTCGTCACGTTCGTCAATAGACATCTCGACAAAATCAAAGCCTAACTCCTTGGCAAAATTTAAACGTTCTAGCCAAGTAAAGTGTGTTGGGGTTGCCTTTTCATAAATTCCAATTGGACGTACCATGATTTACCCCCAAATTCGTTTGATTTCATCCTTGAAGGCACGCGCTGCTCCTGCTGGATCCGCAGCCTCTGTAATTCCACGACCTGCGATAAAGGTAAAGACATCAACACCTTCAAAGAGTTTGAGAGTATCTACATCTAGACCACCTGTTACAGATACACGGAAGCCCATGTCAATGAGTTTTTTAACCTTATTAAGGTCTTTTTCACCCCAAGTTTCACCAGCAAGAAGAGCATCACGAGATTGGTGATAAATAGCTTGTGAGATACCTGCATCTAGCCAAAGCTGAGCTTGTTCAAAAGTCCAATCGCCATAAAGCTCGATCTGGATTTCGCCTCGTTCTCCTCGTTCAGTCTTGATAGCCTTTAGAGCTGCTTCCATAGTAGGGATGGTTGCACAACAGATACAAGTCATCCAGTCTGCTCCACGAACCGCATTATTTTTAGCAACTGTTCCACCAGCATCAGCACATTTTGTGTCTGCCACAATAATCTTATCTGGGAAAAGGCTACGCAAGACTTCAGCCAGTTCACTTCCAACTTGAAGCAAGCAAACAGTTCCAGCTTCGATAATATCTACTTCCTGACCAACAGAAACAGCTGCTTTAATCGCTCCTTGCAAGTCTGAATGGTCTAATGCAACTTGTAAATTAGGTATTCTTTTTGTCATTTCTTTATTCCTCTTTCTAACTTTCCAAATCCAATCCTTCGAGATAAGGGCTATCCTTAGATTCTTCAATCATAGCCAAGACATCTTCTTTAGTCTGGCAAGCCTGTAAACGTGCAATAGAATCTTCTAATTCAAACAGGGCAATAATTTGTGGAATGGCTACACTTGTGTGAATTTTTGAACTTGTTGCTGCTAGTGCCAACAAAACAGATACCTCTTTCCCATCTGAAAATACAACAGGATTTTGTAAGGTAATCAATGAAAAGGCATCACTTTGCACACCAGCTTCAGGTCTAGCGTGGGGCATAGCCATACCTGGCATCAAGATATAGTAAGGCCCATACTCTTCAGTCGATTCAATGATAGCATCGTAATACTCTGGCAAAATTGCCCCACTTTCAATTAAGGGATCTACTGCTACCTTGACTGCTTCTTTCCAATTGTTAGCCTCTAAACCTAGTCGGATCGAGTCATTGTCAATTAAAGCTTGTTTTAAATTCATATCTGCCTCCTTTATTTAAAGAGGGAGAAGGACAGAAACGATAACTCTCAGTTTCTGTCCAGCCCCCTCCAACCTTTTACTGTAGTGCTTGACTGAGTTTTTCGGTGATTTCTTTATCATCCATCAAGTTATCAAGTCCAATTAACTTCCCATTAGTTCGCCCTTCCAATTCTTGAATCAAATGAAGAGAAGCGATTACGATGTCATATCCTACTGCTAAACCTTTAGCTTCACCGACACTGCATGAATTGACTGTAAAATCTGTTTGATTAAGCTTACGGAGAGCATTTTCAACCTTCATCTTGATAACCATTGATGAACCCATTCCATTTCCGCACGCTGCTAATACTTTAACCATTTTATTTCTCCTTTTCTAGATACTAAGCTTCTTCTTGAACTTCACCGTTGTAATATTTCTCTTTATCTTTTGCTTTGGCAAATTGAAGTTGAGGAATAACAAGCAAGAAGAGACACACAAGTACATAACCAACAATAGCAAGGTATTTGAAGATATATCCAAATCCAAGCCATGGGAATTCAAAGTCGATATTTCCATGGTAGCCACCATAAGATGCCAAATCGAGAAGAGCCACACAAAGAGCTCCTAGAGCAACTTGAAGGACACCTGATATAAAGGAAAGGATAACAGCCGCTTTCCATCCGCCGCGTTTATCAGCGTAGACCGCAATGGCTGCATTGTCAAAGAACACTGGTACAAATCCTGTAATAATAAGAATCGGATTTTTAAAGACGATGAGCAAGACAATTGTAATCAATTGACCAATCAAACCAAAGGTAAATCCTGACAAGACAGCATTTGGAGAACCAAATCCATAAGAAGCTGCAACGTCAACCGCTGGGAATGAACCTGGCAACAATTTGTTTGAAATACCTTGGAAGGCGTTTGTCAACTCAGATACGAACATTCGGACACCTTGCATCAAAACGAACAGGTAAACTGAGAAGGTAAAGGCTGTTTGGATAATGTACATAAAGAAATCTTGTTTAGCAGGATTGAATAGAGTTCCTGAAGTGATGACTTCTTTATTAGACATAATGTCTGGACCCAAGATTAAAAGAATGACTCCGAAGAATACGAGCATCAAGGTAGCAGATGCAACAACTGTATCGTGGAAGATTGAGAGGAACTTAGGTAATTTAAGATTGTCTAAACTTTCTTCTTTCTTACCAAAGCGTCCTGCTACTTTATCTACAAACCAGATTGCAAATTGCTGTTGGTGACCAATCGCAAATCCGCCACCACCAGTCAAGCGTTGAGTTGCCTCAACAGTCATATTTGAACTAACTGCCCAGTAAAGTCCACAGATGATACCAATCGCTGCTGTACCGTAAGCATTGCGCAATTGTGGTACTAAGAATAGAATCATAAGAGATACTGTTGCAGCTTGTTGTACCATGATGTGACCAGTAATAAAGAGGGTTCTTACCTTCGTAATCTTTCGAAGAGCTACGAGCAAGATATTTATTCCGAAACCAATCAATAGAGCTGTAGTTGCAGTTCCAACAAAATCTGGAAACTCTGCTGCAATTTTGTTGTTTGCTGCAGCAAGTCCAAAGTAAGGGTCGATAACCGCTGCACCAATTTGGAATTTGTAGTTAAGAGCTGCTAAGATTGGACGAAAGGTTGTAACCAAACCACCAGCACCCACGTTAAGCAACATATACCCTACTGTTGCTTTAACAAACCCTGAAAAAACGTCATGGGCAGGTTTTTTCAAAAGTGCATATCCTATCAACACCAATAAACCTACGAAAAATGCGGGATTCTGCAAAATATTGCTAGAAAACCAATTTAGAACACTTGAAACGACTTCCATAATTGTTCTCCTTTTGAATTGTTTTTGTAAGTTTATTATATAATGCGAAAGCGCAAACAAAAAGACCAAGAATTACACAGCGGACTGTTCACTCTTGGACTGTATGATTTATGATGTTTTACAAATTATCTTATTTTCTCGTAGCTAGATAATAGGGAAGAATTTTAGAATAAGACTTCAATAAGCCTTCTACGATTTCTTCTTCAGACGAATTTTCTGTCACAGGAACGTCTGCCTTCACTAAAACTTTACGGACTTCTTGGCTGCCTATCTTCTCGACTAAAGTGCGACGATTTTCTTCGTTCGCCTCCCACCGTTGACTTTGACCATCAGAGTAGGCTAGATAATAAATCCCTTTAACGGTTGGAATGTCTAAAACTTTGGCCTGCTTGCCCAGTGTTTGCTCATCCTTCTTACGCTCGATGAAACTGACTTCCAAAGAAATTCCAAAGTCAGTAGATGTCCCATACAAACGTAAGGCCATCATAGGTTCTGTCACTTGTCCGTCTCTCTGTAGATAAACCCAAAAATGTGGTCTCAAACGCTGGGCCTGATTCATCCACTGACTAGTCTGTTGGAGTTGCCATTCTGGATGGCTTGCTTGAAAGGCTTTGGCCAGTTCTGTAAAAGCCTTTCGTGCCTCTTGGCCTTTATAGCGCAATTCCAGCATCTTCTCTCGCTCTGCTCCCGCTTTATCAGGATTACGGTACTGCAAACCAGCAAAGTCTAAATAATCTCTTATCTTATTCAACATCCGTTTCATCTCCTCTAGCTAGCAAAAAATCAGGTCAACCCTGATTTTACTTATTCTGTATCTACAACGACATAGCGATTGGGCTCATCACCTTCAGAGTAACTAGTCACACCATCCATACGTGAAATAATACGATGGATAATCTTGCGTTCGCTATTTGACATTGGATCTGTTTTATGACTGCGCCCTTCTTCCAAAACACGAGTCGCCAATTTTTGCGCATAGGTCTGCAAAACTTCTGCACGGTGTTCAACATAATCATTGACATTGATTGTAATGTAGAAGGTTCTTGAATAGCTATTATAAAGATAATTTTGAGCCAACAGTTGCAAGGACTTCAAGACTTTACCATGGTAGCCGATAATACGACCTGGTTCGTTGGTGTCAATTTGTAGATTGATGCTACGACGGTTATAATCATTTGAAAGTGTAGCCTCAACATCCATGTCATCAATAATCGTTTGAACATAAGCCATTACTTCCGTAGCTACTTGTTCAATATCAAAGCTTGGTCCAACTTTCAAGCCCATCTCTGTCAAGTCTTGATTTTCAGTTTGGTCTTGCTCGGTTTCAAGGTCATCAGCGCCCGCTTCTTCCCTCATCACTTCCTCGATTTGAAGTTCATTTAAAATCTCAATATGCCCAGTTTCTTCCAAGATAGTGCTGGCATGTCTTTCATGTTTTAAGATTTCAGCCTTGACTTCATCAGAAATACCTTGGCCTTCCTCTTCAATCTTTTTAATTGCTTCTACAACATGACCCAAATCAACAGTTGCTTCACTGACTGTTTTAACAGGCTCATTCAAATCATTGATTTGTTTTGGAACTCCCTTTACAGCTTGTTGGTTTGCTTTGACAACAGTCGTTTCACTAATCGCTTCAATGTCAACCTGGGCTGGTTTTTTACCAAATAAACCAAGAAAGCCTTTTTTCTCACGAGAAATGACTTTAATATGTGCCTTCTTCCTTGGAATATCTAATTCCTTCAATCCTTTTTGGATTGCTTCTTCAACAGTTGAACCTGTAAATACTACCATTACCAGATTCCTCCTTATTATTTCGTTTTCTGAGCCTTTTTCTTGGCTTTTCTTTTTCTATTTTCCAAATCTTTCTGTGCCTGTACTACAGCCTCGCGCTCTGCGATAATCTTGAATGGATTGTTCAAGAAATAGGTTTGCAAGACTTGATAAGCATTGGACACTGTCCAGTATAGGGCGACTCCACCTGGCGCATAAACTGCAAAGATAAAAATCAAGACTGGAATCCCATACATCATCGCAGTCGTAGCTCCATTACGCTCAGACAAGGCTTTATTAGACAGCCAAGTACTTAAAAAGGTGAATACAGCTGCTAAAATAGGAAGAACAAGGGTTGTATCCACACCACCAAGGTTAATCCATAAGAAATGACCTGTCTTTAAAAAGTCAACTCTTGATAGAGCTTGGAACAAGGCCAAGATGACCGGCATCTGAATCAAAATCGGCCAAAGAGAATCTGACTGTCTAACACCCATTTCTTTAAAGACTTTACGCATTTCTTGCTCTAGCTTGGTTCTGCTTTCCATATCTCGACCCGGATATTGTTCTCGAAGCGCCTTAATGCGTGGCTGAGCTTCCTGCATTTTTCTGGAAGCCACCATTTGCACTTGAAAGACCGGCAAGAGCACTGTACGAATCAAGACCGTAAAGAGGATAATCCCCACTCCGATACTGATATCAAACGATAAAAAGCGAATGATTTCCGCAAAGAAATAAACAAATTTACTCCAAAAATCAGCCGAATCGGCTGTAATATCGCTAGTTGTCCCATTAGTCGCACAGGCTGTCATGATCAATAGAGACAGTCCTAGCAAACTAGTCAACTGTAGTTTCTTTTTCACTCCCATTTCCTTCCTGGTAAATCTTTGATAATTTTAATACGTGGAGTAGATTTTTCTCCATCTCTGCGTATCCCAAGGTTTCAACCCCTTTTCGAGCAATGACAACAAAGTCGACATCTTCTACCAGACTCCCTTTTGCATTCTGGATAATATGCCGAATCCGTCGCTTGATTTGATTTCTAGTGACGGCATTCCCCAGTTTCTTGCTAACTGATAGACCTACTCGAAAATGGTTTTTCTGGTTTTCTAATTGGTAGACAACAAATTTGCGATTAGCAAAACTTGTCCCCTCCTTGAAAATCGCCTTAAAATCTTTCTCTCTTTTTACACGAAAGTTTTTCTTCAAAACTCAACTCCATCTATTAAATTACTACTATTATACCATATTTTTCAAAAAAGCCAATCATAGCAAGGTTTTGGACAATTCTACCAATATTCTCTTGTTTATTTTTTAATCCTTTTCGTCGTGCTTTCATTCTCTTTCTTATTGTCACAATGTCTACCGTTCCCGTAACAGTCTATACTTAAAACTTAAAAAATTTGAAGTCATTTTCCCTGTAAACACTAAAAACGACAAAATGGTTAGAAAATTTATTTTCCAACCACTTTATCACATTCATTAAAGACAGAATTATCATTTTAACATTCTTAATTACAAGTATTTAAGCATAACTAACCCCAAATAGCACATTTTCCAGCAGAGATTCCTAATTGTGCAACGATTCCTGCAACGTTACTCTTCATGCCAAATTTAGCAAGTTCCATTGCTATATATGAGGCAGCTTTGCCCCACATTTTACCTTGAATATAACTGATAATGTCCCCTCTCATTAAATCAACAAGTTCCATACCTGGAATCATACCAATCAACTCATCACGCATACATGAAACAAAATCTCTATCTTGTAAAGAGGCTTGCAAGTTTTGAACCAAATTAGGCTCTGTATAAATACGTTCAATGCCCATTACAATATACGGTGCTAAAGTGCCATAGCGTTCTGTCAATAATTCTTTATTAACATAAAGAACGCCATTCTCATAACTCGTCGCTTCTGTAAACAAGAATTTCAAATCCTTCTCTACTTCGGCAACATCAATATACTCTACAGTTGTATTTGGAACCTTTGTTTCGTTAGCATATGCAATCTCTATAAAACTCGGTACCATAATAAGCAAAGTCGTAGCAATAACAATACATTTTGTAATTATCTTTTTCATGTCATTCACTCTTTCTGAAAGAAATCGTGTTGTGCTAAATAATCATAATGTTGTTTGTTAAATTGATACTGTCCTAAATGTTGACTGATATTACCTACACCTACTGAAAAGATGTACTGTTCACTTTGATAGTGCCATTTAATTCTAACTGTGTTCAAGACTGTGTTATAACTAAAATCTTCAACTTGACTCCAGGACATTTCAATGACTTGATTAGGCCGATTTTCAGTTACATCACTAATGTCCATCAAGTAAATCCCCTTAGATGTGAATGACATAATCTTTGGCTTCACACTCGACTGAACATAGTAGGCTCCTCCTATAATGAAAAAATCAATAAAGGATTTCAGCCATGTCTTTTTCTTAAAAGCCATCAGAAAATTCCTTTGTCCCTCGATATGACAAGTTGAAAGAAATGATTCAATCTGTTTTTCTGTTGCAAATTCCATAATAGTACCCATGATGTTACCTCCATAACTATAAACCAAGAACGATACAACAGCTCTTATAACTTATTACTGTACTATTATAGCATAAATTGTAAGCGGATACAATCAAAAATTGACATAATATAAAATATTAATTGATGCTACCTGTCATTCTAAGCGAAAATTGGAAATAAGTTATCTTTTATCACTTTTATAGCAAATTTAAATTACAACAGCACAATACGACTTCTAATACATTTTTAGAAATGCATTGAAATCAGCTAATTAATTTATTCACATTTTATAGTATGTTGAAATAGAATATGAACAAATTGATTGAGAAATTCATCCTCATTTTTAACAATATTTCAGAAACCGATGTATCCTATTCTTGACTCAATGTACTATATCTCAATCCACTATAACGCTTCTTAAAATCATCCACCGCTATCTATGACTTCTACCTTTCAAAGCTAGTTAAGTTTAAAAAAAGAAGCTGGAAAAATAACTTTCCCAACTCCTTGTATTGAATATTTTTTTAGTTTCACTTATTTTTTCAAGCGTTCAACATCACGGGCAATGACTAATTCTTCATCTGTTGGAATAACCAAGACACGAATCTTCGCTGCATCTGTTGAGATGTCTCCTGTCACACCAAAGATATTCTTTTCATCATCAACATCACAACCAAACCACGAAATTCCTGAGATTACATCACGACGGAAATTTTCTGCATTTTCACCAACACCTGCTGTGAAAACAATGGCATCTGCTCCGTTTAGTACTGCAAGGTACTGACCGATATGTTTTTGAATACGGTCAACATACATTTCATAAGCCAAGCTAGCGTCGTGATTCCCTTCTGCTACAGCAGCTTCTATGTCACGCATATCGCTAGAATTAGCAGAAACTCCCAAAAGACCCGATTCACGATTAAGAACACTACTGATATCTTCTGGTGTATTAAAATCCTCTGTATATTGCATTAAATAAGGAATGATAGCTGGATCAATGTCCCCTGTACGCGTTCCCATCATAATACCACCCAGAGGAGTGAAGCCCATAGAAGTATCAACAGATTTGCCGGCTTTTACAGCTGTAATTGAGCCTCCGTTACCAATATGACAGGTAATCAACTTCAAGTCTTCTAATGGACGTCCCAAGAGTTTTGCAGCTTCTCCTGCTACAAACTGGTGACTTGTACCATGAGCACCGTATTTACGAACCTTGTTTTCTGTGTAATATTTTGTTGGTAGAGGGTAGCGATAAGCTTTCTCTGGCATACTTGCGTGGAAGGAAGTATCAAAAACAACTACACTGGTAATGTCTGGCAACAATTCCTTGAAGGCACGAACACCTGCTGCATTGGCTGGATTGTGGAGAGGAGCCAACAAACTCAACTCTTCAACTTTTTCTAAAACATCCCCCTCAACAACTGTTGATTCTTTGAAATATTCTCCACCCGCAACAACACGGTGTCCAACACCTGTAATCTCATCATAAGCCTTGATAATATCGAAACGAATCAAGTCATCCAATAAGATTTTAACAGCTTGTGTGTGATTTTCGATATCTAAAATTTGTTGTTCAGAACGGCCATCAAATTTTACAGTTGAAATTGAATCTTTCAAACCGATACGTTCAATCAAGCCTTTCGCCAATACTTTCTCTTCTGGCATTAAGTATAATTGCCATTTTAAACTTGAACTTCCTGCATTTATTGCGATTGTTTTTGTCATTATCAATTACCTCTTTTAAGCGTTTTCAACTATTATAACAAAATCTATTTTATATTTCAGTACCTTTGCTCCAATTTTGAAAATTTTCTTTGAATTTCATTAAAATGCTTGCATCTTGCAAGCTAGCAAGTGGATACACAAAAGGCTCTACTGCTATTTCATTTTTCTTCTGTAAGATAAAAATAGCCTTAGATTGGTTGACATTGGCAAAGAGATTTTCAGGCAGACTAATCATAGCAACCAGACTCGCCTCTTCTTTCAGCCACCCTTTTAACAAATCACTTTGAGGGCTGGTCAACAAATCACTCGGAGCTAGAAAAATAGCGTATCCGTCTAACTTGAGATACTTAAGCCCTTGTTCCATGAGCAAGTGATGGGCGTAAGTATATTCTTGGCTAGAAGCAACTTGATGACGCGACGCAACGGCATCATCAGGATAATAGCCGACCGGCAAGTCGCTGATGACCACATCGCTTTCTTTGAGCATTTGTGGACGAACGGCATCTCCTTGGACAAAGCCAGCCTGCAATCCGATCACGTCTGCCATGCTAGCTGCCAAATCAATCAGCAAATCATCCACTTCCATTCCCAAGTAATCCACCTTTTTATCAAGCGAGGTCAAGAAAGTAGCGCCCAGAATTCCCATGCCAGAACCCATTTCGAGGATAGTGATTTCTTCCTCTCTAAACAACTCTTCCACAATAAATACCAAAAGCAAGGCAATAGCATCTGGCGTAAACTGGTGATTAGCCTGCAGGGGCTCTGTCTGCCCAGCCTTCATCAAGAGAAACTGGTAGGTCTTGAGCCATTCTTCTTTGAGAAGCGCTAAGCGTTTAAGAGCCTGATTGTTCTCCTTGACCTGATTTAGCTCAGTCTCGCCATCCAGATAGATGCTATTTTGCTCCACTAAGGCGTCATAAAAGTTGGTCGCCAAATCATTTTGGATGACTTGGACATTCTCTAGTAAATAGGTATAAGCTTGTTCAATTTTTTCAAAATCCATATTCCTATCTTATCAAATTTCCCTTCTTTTTTCCATCCTTATAGAAAGTCCTATATGAAAGAGTATAAATGACAAGTTGGGCATCTAAATCTGATAACAAAAGTTTTTCTATAGACCCTTGGCAGGGATGTTTATTCCGACAAATGGTCATAGAAATATAGCCGCCCAACTTCCCTAGAGAAAAAACGAAGCATGAATTGACTTACTATTTTTACAGAGTTTTCCAAGTGTTATACTAAGTTTCCATTTATATCTTTTCCCATTTTCCCAACAAAATTTTAAAGAGTTTTTATTTATTAGACTTCCTGTGAAACAAAAATATGATACAATAAAATTATGAAGCAAGCAAACAACTAACTGATGCACGATTCAAGCTCCTTGTTGGTATTCAGCGTACCACTTTTGAAGAGATGTTAGCTGTATTGAAAACAGCTTATCAAGGTAAACACGCAAAAGGGGGACGAAAACCTAAACTAAGCCTAGAATACCTTCTTATGGCGACTTCAATATGTGCGAGAATATCGAACTTATGAACAAATTGCGGCTGATTTTGGTATCCACGAAAGCAACTTAACCCATCGGAGTCAATGGGTTGAAGTAACTCTTGTTCAAAGTGGTTTTACGATTTCAAGAACTCCTCTCAGTTCTGAGGACACGGTAATGATTGATGCGACGGAAGTAAAAATCAATCGCCCTAAAAAACAATTAGCGAATGATTCTGGTAAAAAGAAATGCCACGCTATGAAGGCTCAAGCGATTGTCACAAGTCAAG